>NZ_JAYFFA010000001.1:0-308807 GCF_034863365.1 Mycoplasma sp. 1199
CAATTGAAGCTGAGAAAAACAAGTTTGAAGTAAATAATATTAAGGCAATAGAGAAGATTAAAGAAGAATACGAAATAGAAAAACAAAAGCAAGCCAATGCTTATAATGATTTAAAAAATCAGTTAAGTGAATTAAAGGCTTCAATGAATTCAACAATTGAAGCTGAGAAAAACAAGTTTGAAGTAAATAATATTAAGGCAATAGAGAAAGCTAAAGAAGAATACAAAAAAGAATTAGAAAAAGAAAATCATGTTAAGAATAATCAAATTATCGAAGAATTAAAAAACAATTTTAAAGAGCAAATTGAAGAGCTTAAAAAAGAGAAAAATGAAGCTCAAAATAAATTAGAAGCTGCCAATGATACAATTGATGCTCTTAAAACAAGTAAATCATTATTATCTTCAAAGAGGGTTGGAGAAAACTTTGAAGAACAAATTGCTCACTTATTAGATCAGTACACGAACTTGGATGATTTAGTGGATTATGAAAAAACAACAACTAATATTGATGGTACAAAACCAGACTTCTTAGTTACTTTCTACAAGAACGACAATAATAATAGAGTGAAAATTGGTTCTGTTGTTATTGAAGCAAAATCAGAAACAGAAAATGGTTCACAAAAGAACTCACAATTCATAAATAAATTAATCAAAGATCAAAAAGCTCGTCACGCAGAAGCTGCATTCCTAGTTACTGAATTGGAAAAAGATGATGACTTTCTTGTAAAAATTGAAAGAGATAAAGATAACAAGAACCAAGTTTGAGTAATAAGATTACCATTTATGATTCAAATGTTGCAACTACAACGTTATATGTTTTTAAAGGCTTCTGAATTCAATTTTGTCGAACTTAGAGATAAAATGAAAATTCTTGAAGAATTTGAACAATTCAAAAATAAACTTTTAGAAACAAGATTAGATGCACTTAATAAAGTTGCAACTGATATGAAGAAACAAGTTGAAAAAATTCAAGATTCAGCTAATGCACTTGAAAACTTACTTACAAATGATCTTGAAAGAAAATTCAGATACTTAGTTAATGAAGTTGAAAACTTCAAATTAACTAAGAAAATGAACAAAGTTAATTGAGATAGTGCGCCACAATCTGTTGAAGCTAAAACTCCACATTTAATCGAGGGGTCACAAGAAGCTCACATAGTTGAAGTAGAAGAAGAATAGAAAAAGAAAATCAGCAAATAAACTTAAACTAGGACAAGTCTTATAGACAATTTATAAAAAACTCAAAGCATCTCAACATTGTTGAGGTGTTTTTCAATTTAACACAGATTGAAATCTTTCATTGTTATATCATTCAATGTAATCTTTGATAATGTTTTTGAGTTTATCAAAGCAAATTGTTTTGTAATTTATAAAGTTTAAACACTCAGATTTGATGTTTGAAAAGAAATATTCAACTTCCCTGTTATCTAATGAATTTCCGACTCTACCCATAGATACATTTCCATTGTTTTTTGCAACTACATCGAGGTATTTAGATGATGAATATTGAAATCCGTGATCTGAATGAAGAATTCAAGGTTTTTTAAACTTGATATCCTTGATGTGTGAAATAACTAAATCTGTATCATTTCTTCTTGATAAGCTTCAATTTAAAATTTTCTTTGTTTTATGATGTATTGCAACTGAAAGATAAACATGATTTTCATCTATATCATTTGGTGCTTTTATATATGAAACGTCTGTTGCAATAATATTATTTGTAATTCCATTGTAATCTCTATTTACAAGATCTTTAATCTTAACATTTGTATTCTTGATTTCTCTGACTTTACGTTTTGGTCTAACTACACAAATTAGATTTAATTTGTTCATTATTCTTCCTAATGTTCTGTAATTTATGTCTATTTTATATACTTTTAGTATATAAATGATCAATCTTCAACGACCAAAACGACCTTTATTTTCATAAAAGGCCTTTTTGACAATTGAATGTAATTCTTCATTTTCAGACTTTTGAGAGACTTTTTTATCTAATTGCGACATTTTCTTATAAAAAGTAGATTTTGGTATTCCTAAAAAATATATAAATTGTTTATTTGTAACAGAAGATGATTTCTTAATTTTGCTTCAATCAATTTCCATTTTATTATCTCTGAAAATTTCAATCATTATTTTTATGAATTCATTCTTTTGCTCATCAGTCATTTCTTTAATCATTGAATCATCTGTTTCAATAGGTTTCTTTTTAGGTCTTCCAGAACCCTTCCCTTTTTTTAGGGGCTGTTCCTGTTTTTGAAAATATTACATTTTCGTCTTTTTGATATTCTGTAAATTTATTTCAAATTCTACGTCTAACATTTTCTTTAAAGTAATCCTTATTATATTTTTCTGAAATATAAGATGCAAATTTGTATTCATATTCATTTGTGTATTCTCAATTTTCTATTCATTCGAATAGATCTAATCATTCATAATGTTTCAATTGTTTAGCCATTTGTAAAATCCTTTCTCTTATTGTAAACAAAAAGTAGACAGTTTAAACTGGGACACTAAAAATGGACAGAAGGTTTAATTAGACATAATAACACCTCAATGATGTTGGGGTGTTTTTCAATCTAATGTTGATTGAATTCTTTCATTATTGTATCAAAAAATAAACTCATTAATTATTTTGCTAAGATCATCAAAAGTTATCTGGGTTATATCAATTAATTTTAAACATTCAGATTTTAAAATCGAAAAGAAATATTCTGCTTCTCTGTTGTCTAGCGAGTTGCCAACTCTCCCCATTGAAATAACGCCATTATTTTTAGATATTGTTTGCAAATAATCTTTAGATGAATATTGGAAACCATGATCTGAATGTGCTATTCATTGTTTGTTCAATTTTATTTTTGACATGTGTTTCATAACTAAATCTAAATCATTTCTTTTTGACAAATTGTAATTTACAATAAATTTACTTTTGTGGTCAATTGCAATTGACAAAAAAACAAAATTGTTTTCACAATCTTTTGGTGCTGTAATATATGTAACATCTGTTGCGATTATTTGGTTGGTTTTGCCATTGTAATCACGTTTTACGAGGTCTCCAAATTTAACGTTTGTGTTTTTTCTTTCTCTATCTTTTTTCTTTCTTCTAATTAAACAATGTAATTGCAATCTATTCATAATTCTACCAATAGTCCTATAATTAAGCAAAATTTGATATTTTTGTTTGATGTAATGTTCTAATCTTTTTCTTCCAAATAGACATTTATTCTTTTTAAATGCCTCTAATATTAATTCATCATTTCTATGATCACTTTTTTTGGTTCTAGATTTTTTTTCTTTAGTTTTTCAATTATGAATTGTTGATTTTGATTTGTTAAATATGATTGCTAATTTCCTAGTTGAAACAGAAGTTTTTTTAATTTTAGATATATCAACATCAAAGTTATTCCTATCGAATGAATCTTTAAAAATTTCCAAAATTTCAATCAATTGTTCTTTTGGCATTTTTTCTCATTCTTTTTTAACAATATCCATTGGTGTAACTTTGGATTTTTTAGGTCTCCCTGTTCCTTTGCCCTTTTTAGGAGATTTGCCTGTTTGTGATATTAGATTTGTCATTCCTAAATTATATCTTTTATATTTCTCTAAAAAATTTCTCTTTGAATATGTAGATTTTTTGTCAAAAAAGCTAACACTTCTTATCGCTCGGTATTTAATTTCAAAATCATTTTTTGACATTAAACCCTTCTTATAATCATCATAATCTGAAAAAAGTTCTAGTCATTGTTCTTGTTTTAGTTGTTTCATAATAACTCCTTAATATAAAAAAACACAAAATATGGTTTTGTCCATATTTTGTGTCCCAGTTTAGTTTTTTATTTTCTGTCTACTTTTCTTGTCCTAGTTTAACTGCTGATTTTTCTAATCCTTTTTATATTTATTTACTTTTTCTCTTTTGATTTTAGGTAAATTCAGAACCATTGTAAACTCGCCTCTAATAGAGTCTAAATTTGCAAAGTGCTGAAGAATTTCGCTAGCAGACCCATAAAAAAGATTTTCATGTAGTTTTGTAAGTTCTTTAGCTAAACAAATTTTTTCTTGTCCATTAAATACAGAATTAATGTCTTCTAAAGTTGAGATTAATTTATGAGGCGACACATAATAAATGTGTGTACCGATATTCAATTCTTTAAGTTGATTAATTCTTTGTTGACTTTTGTCTTTAATAAAACCGTGAAATGTAAAGTCATTAGTAAAGTTAGAAGCAATAAATGCTGTTATAGCTGCATTTACACCCGGGATAATTTCGATATTTATGTTGTTTTTTCTTGCTTCGGCAATAACTTCAAATCCAGGATCTGATACAACAGGCATACCTGCGTCAGATACTAAAGCGACGTCTTCTCCATTAGATATTAAGTTAATAATTCCTTGAGCACTATGTTTTTCGGTGAAATTATTGTATGTTAATAATTTTTTGTTTGGTATTTCATATCTTTGAAGAAGCTTAGAAGTGACTCTTGTGTCTTCGCAAGCAATTATGTTTACCTCTTGTAAAGTTCTTAATGCCCTTAAAGTTATATCTTCAAGATTACCGATTGGTGTTCCTACAATATACAATTTAGCCATAGTACTCCATTAATTTGTTTAATAAAAGTTGTTTATGTAATTCGAAATTACCTTGAAAGTTTTTTGAGTTATTAAAATCATCTAGGTCAACTATAAATGTTAATAAGTTAGGGCGCTTTTCTAATAATTCTTGTCTTAGTTTATTTAATTCTTTGTGCAATGGTAATGTTTGAAATTCTAAAAACTTACCTAATATGAATGCTTTTAATAGCGATAAAACAAAGTGTGCATCTTTATCGTTATCCTTATTTACTATTGTTCTATCTAAATATTCAAACATATAAATTTTATTTAATAAAGATTGTCTTGTAGCAATTATGAAACCTGCAATAAGATGTTGATATTTATCTAAGTGTTCAGAAGCTTCAGTTAAAAAAGTTAAATCGTTAGAAAGCATTTTGACAACTGAAAAAGTTGGATCATTTTTCAATGAAGCAAATTTTTCTTCTATTATCTCAGGAGAGAGAATATCAACTTTTAAGACTTGTGCACGGGATAATATGGTTGGAAGAACATTGTTCACATTGTTTGTTGTCATTATAATAACGACTTTATCTGATGGCTCTTCAATTGATTTTAAAAGTGAATTAAGTGCAATTAATGAAGAGTTTTCAATGTTTTTAATGATAACTATTTTGTACTTATCAAAGTTACTTGAATAAGAAACTTCATTAAAAACATTTTCAAATTCTTCTTTTTTAATAGGTTCTTCTGAACCGTCTAAATAGTAAATGTTAGACGGTAGGTTTAATTTGACTAATTCAGCAATTGGAGTGGGATTAATGTTGTTGATAAAATCTAACAAATCGTTGTCAAAATTATAGTTACTATTAGCAGTTAATAAAAATAAATGATTTAGCTTATTCAATTTTGCTGAATCATTTATTGACTTTAATATAGATTGATTAATCATTACTCGAATGATTTAAGGTAAGATAAAAATTTTGGACTTTGTTGTAACTGCTTGATAATATCTTCTAAAACTTCATCTTCTGTTTGAGTAGCGTCAATAATAATGAAACGTTGAGGGTCTGATTTAATCATTTCTAAGTACCCTTTGTAAACATCGTGGTGGAATTGTAGTTTTTCTTGTTCCATTCTGTCTTCAACTAATCTTGTTTCTTCACGACGCTTTTTAGCTTGCTCTGGAGTTAAATTTAAGAAAATTGTAATATCTGGCATTGTTCCATTAATAACTATGTTAGTAATAGCTTTTGTAAATTCAATACCTAAATTTCTTGCATATCCTTGATACGCATAAAAGCTGTCTACATATCTATCACAAATAAGAATTTTATTTTCTTTAAGTGCTGGTCAAATTACTTTTTCTAAGTGAATTCTTCTACTTGTTGTGTATAAAAGAGCTTCAGCAACAGGTGAAAGATCGGATTCTTTGCTTAAAATAATTTCTCTAATTTTTTCAGCTTCTTTAATACCTCTTCCACCAGGTTCTCTTGTTCAAAGAGCAGGAATGTGTGGGTAAAGTTCCTGTAATTTTACATAAAGTTTCTGTGTTAAAGTAGTTTTACCACTACCGTCTAAACCTTCAAATGATATAAACATAGTTTCCTCCAGATGATTGTATTTAATTTAATTTTGTCTATTTATAAGTGAGAATTTTAAAGTGATAGCATCAATGTAGTCAACTGATGAACCTACTGGTAAACCGATGGCTAATCTTGTCACTTTTAAATTCTGTTTAGTAAGTTTCTCCTTAAGAAATTCATTAGTTACCTCACCTTTTATGCTTGGAGAAATCCCTAAAATAATTTCATCAAATTTTTGAGCATAATCTAAAAGTTTTTGAATTTCTTTTTGATACTTTTGCTCCTCATATTCATTGATAATTAGATGTGAAAACACATAATACTTACCGTTGTAAATATTAGCATCTTCAATTTTTTGCATAACTTGTCTGTTTTCCACAATTAACAACGTGTTATCTCTTGAGCTATTGTCACAAATACTGCAATAATTGTTTTCAATAACTTGTGAACAAATAGGACAAAATGTTGTTTTTTCTTTTACATCGATAAAAGCTTGTGCAACTTGTTGCACTTGCTCTTTTTCAGCTTCTAATATTCAATAAACAATTTTTTCAGCTTGTTTTTTAGAAATACCAGGAATTTGCCTGATAACTTCTAAAAATTTGTTAATTTGTTCTGTATTAAACATTCTTATTAAAATGGCATTCCAGGCATTGATGGAGCTAATTTATCTTGCTCTTCTTTGATTAAATCAATACCTTCATTGATTGCTATTGTAATTAAGTCTTGAAGAATGTCTTTATCTTCAGGGTCAATTAATAATTCATCAATTTCAATTGAAACGATTGACATATCTCCTTTAAGAACTACTTCAATACCTTGTTTAGAAACTGTGAATGTTTTTTCATCTAATTCTTTTTGTTTTGTTTCTAATTCTTTTTGCATATTTTTAATTCTTCTTAAAAAATCATTATTCATAATAACCTCTATTCATATTCGATTTCTAATTCTTCATCATCACCTAATAATAATTTACCAATTTGAGTTAAGTCAGTTAAAGTGTTTTGTGCAAACTCATCTTCTCATTTTTTAGGTTTATAATCTGCAATTTGGATGTCTTTATTTTGTCCAATTGTTTCTCTAATTTTAGCAAGAGCTGCTGAATCAACTGGATAAATATATTTGTTTTTGTTATCAAAAACATATTTAACAAATTCTTGCATTTTAGGTGTGTTAGCAAGCTCTTTTAGCTTATTAACTTTAGCAGTATCTTTATTGTAAATGTTAATGAAATATTCTGAAGCAGCCATAATTGATGAATCTTCAAACAACTCAGCAATCTCAGAAAACTCAGGTTTGTTTTGAGTGATTATTGCTAAATCTTGATTAATTGATCTTTTGAATTGAGCTGTTTTATCACGCGACGGATCTTCTTTAGATCAAAGAGTGTTATAGATATATTCGAAAACATTAACTTCTTGTGGTTCACTAATTTGTATGGGTTCATCATTTGTTGAAATTTCTTCAGGTTCTGAGAGATTTTCTTCTTCTTTTATTTCTTCCTGAATTTCTTTTTGAACTTCCTCTACAAATTCCATTGTTTCATCAAACTTAGGAACTTCTACTTCACGAGTGTTAATTAATATTTTATTTGTTGATGTATCTGATTGTAATTGGATAATATCATCATTAACATCATCAAAATCACTTGATAATTCGTGTTTTTGGATAATAAATTCATTTGTTTTATTAACTTGATCAGAAATTTCTTTCGTAAGCGCTTTATTAATTTCTAAAGATTCAAGTAAGATGTTTTTTTCTTCTTGCACTTCAGTAGATACGTTTTCTTGTTGATAAGGTGTAAATTCATCAGCTAATCCATTCCCAACAGGTTCAATTTCAGGAATTATTAATGCATCAGCAAAATGATTATCTGATTGTTTTGTTTCTTGTTTAACTTCTTCTTCAGTTTCTTTCTTAATTTCCTCTGTTTGTATTTGTGAGGACTCCTGATTTACCTGATTTATTTCAATATCAAAGTTACCGGATATAACTGAAAAAATGTTTTCAGTTGTTAAAACAAATTTATCTTCCTCGACTTTTTCTTCTTCTATTTTTTCACTTAAAAATGAGTTATCTATGAAACCATCATCTTCAATTTCTTCAACTTTTATGTCTTGGAGAATAGTGTTTTCATTTTTATCGACTTCCATTGAAATATTAGTTTGAGGTTCATTAGAAGTTAATTCTTCTTCAATAATTTCTTTAGTTTCTGTGAAAACATTATTTGTTGAAATTTTGTGATTTTCTTTGTTAAACACAGGTTTGATAAATACAGGTGCAACATAAGTTTCATCTGAATCTTCTTGCGAACTAGGATTGATAGCATTTAAAGCTTTTAAAATACCTAATTGAATAATTTCAAATGGATATTCGCTTTTGTTAACTTTAATTAACATATCATAGAATATGTCAGTTAATTCAAAACAAGTTTTATTATCTAAGTGAACTGATGATAACTCTTCAGGTTCAAATCAACTTAATAAACTTCCATTATTTGTTTTAGATAATATTATCTTTTCTTTTAAGAAGTTAACTAAACTTAAAACGAATTGCTGAGGTTCAACTCCATTGTTTTGGAATTCATTTAATAATGAAATTAATTTAGTTCCATTGTTAATAGAAATTAATTTGAAGATTTTAACAATTTGCTCTGATGATAAAACACCGAAGTTTTGATAAATTGATTCAGCACTTATGATACCTGAATGCAACATACTAACTTGGTCAGCAATTGTAAGTGCATCCCTCATACCACCACTAGATAATCTTGCGATGAGTTTAAGAGCTTGAGTATCATATTTTATATGTTCTTGGTTGAAAACTTTTGAAAGTTGTTTAATGATATTCTCATCATTCATTCTATGGAACACAAAGTTTTGAACCCTTGATCTAATTGTTAAAGGAATTTTATGTAAGTCTGTTGTCGCTAAAATGAAAATAGCGTGTTTAGGTGGTTCTTCAAGTGTTTTTAATAATGCATTAAAAGCACTTTTTGTAAGCATATGAACCTCATCTATGATGTAAATTTTGTATTTACCATTCATAGGCGTTTGCTCGATTTTTTCCTTAAGATCTCTAATTTCATCAACACCATTATTTGATGCAGCATCCATTTCGATTATGTCAATATTGTTGTTTAAATTGTTTAAGCAAATTTCACATGGATTAAGAACATCAGCAGGATCTTTATGAACACAATTTAACATCATTGCAAATATTTTTGCAATCGATGTTTTACCAGTTCCTTTTGGCCCTGAAAATAAATAAGCATGTGATATTTTGTTAGTCTTTAAAATGTTTTTTAAAGATAAAATTATGTGCTCTTGACCTATAACATCATCAAATGTTTTTGGACGATATTTTCTATACAATGCTTTATATTCCATGATTAATTACCCTTCTTAAAATTTGATATTGACATAAAAGATAAAATCTTTATTTTAATTATTATACTAATAAAAAACATATAGTTTTTTAAAAGTTTTAAAAAACTTCTCGGATTACACAAAGAGAGAATAAAAAACTTTTATACCTATGTGCTAGGAATAAAAGTCAAAAAAGCTTAATTTAGTAAATAAGCATAAAAAAAGACCGAAAGGCCTTGATTATTCAGCGCTTCTAGCAGCTCTTCTAGCGTCTCTTGCACGTTCTTTTGCAAGTTTTTTAGCACGAGCTTCAGCACGTAATTTGTTTTTTAATCTAACTACTTTACGCATTTTTATCCTTTATTTAAAATATTTTTATAATGATAATTTTTATGAATTGTGCATATATATTTTTGCAAAAATACATGCTATTTTTCTTATGTTATTTTACTATAAAAAGTCTTAAATCATTCATATTTTTTAATCTTACAAATTTTTATTTCGATACCTATCAATATACTTTAAAAATTGTAATTAGCATCTATATAATAAATTATAATTTTAATTAACAAGCATTTAAGTAGGAGTAAGTATGAAAAAAAACTTAGAACAAAAAATTGCAGACAAAATTATCAAACAGTCATTAGATAAGATTATGGATGATCGTTTTGGTAGATATTCAAAATACGTTATTCAAAACAGAGCTATTCCAGAAGCACGTGATGGTCTGAAACCAGTTCAACGTAGAATTTTATATTCTATGTTGGGACTTGGTTTAACTCACGATAAACCATATAAAAAGTCAGCTCGTGTTGTAGGAGATGTAATCGGTAAATATCACCCACACGGTGATTCTTCAGTTTATGAAGCTATGGTTAATATGTCTCAATGATGAAAAATCAATCACCCATTACTTGATATGCACGGTAATGTTGGTTCTATTGATAACGACCCTGCTGCTGCTATGCGTTATACAGAGGTTAGAATGTCACCTATTGCTGAATATGTTTTAGGTGAAATTAAGAAAAATCCAGTTAAGTTTGCTCCTAACTTTGATGATTCAGAAATTGAACCAATAGTTTTACCATCGTTATTCCCTAACTTACTTGTTAATGGTGCTTCAGGTATTGCTGTAGGTATGGCAACTGAAATGCCTCCACATAACTTAAATGAAATTATTGATGGAGCTATTTACAGAATTACAAATCCATTTTCACATTTTGACGAAATTTCAAAAATTGTTAAAGGTCCTGATTTCCCAACAGGTGGTGTAATCAAAGGAAACAAAGGTATCTTAGAAGCGCTTGAATTCGGAAACAATACAAAAAACAAAATCAGATTGTTTTCTAAATACACAACTTCTGAAGATGAAAAACATAAATATATTGAAATCACAGAGATCCCTTATGGAGTAGTGAAGTCGAAATTAGTTTATGAGATTGATAAAATTATTAAAGATAAGTTAATTGATGGAATTACAGAAATTAAGGATCAATCAGATAGAGATGGAATTAGCATTTTAATTACTTTAAATAAAAATGCTAATGAACGTAGTTTTTTAAATTACTTACTTCAAAAAACAAATATGCAAGTTATTTACACATACAACAATACTTGCATCCTTAAAAATGAGCCTGTTACACTTGGTGTAATTGGGCTCCTAGATGCTTACGTAGCTCACGTTAAAGATATTAAAGTTAAGACTTTAACATACGATTTAGAAAAACTTAAATTGCGTTTAGAGCTTGTAGAAGGATTTATTAAGGTTTCAGAAATTTCTGATGAAGTTATTGCAGTTATTAGAAGATCAGAAGGTTCTAAAGTTGGTGTTATTCAAAACTTAATTAAAGAGTTTGGGTTTACACAAAATCAAGCAACAGCTATTGCTGAAATGAGACTTTACCGTTTATCTAAAACAGATAAGCAAGCCTACTTAAATGAAAAATTACAATTAGAAAAAGACATTATGAAAATTTCTAAATTGCTTCTTGATCCAAAAGCGTTTGATCAGTACATTATTGAACAATTAATGGAAATTAAAGTTAAATTTGGAACTCCAAGAAAAACTCAAATCGAAGATCAAGAATATGACTTTAGCTATGATCAAACCGATTTAGTCAAAGAAGAAATTCTTAACATTGGAGTTTCAAGAGCTGGATACATTAAGAGATTCTCACAAAAAGTTCTTGATAGTAATAAGATTGAAAATTATGGACTTAAAGATGATGACTATTTAGTTTTCTTCGGAAAAGTAAATTCGTTACATAACTTAATTTTCATTACAGCTCAAGGTAACTACATCGTGTTCCCTGCTTACAAAATTCCAGAAGATAAATGAAAAGACAATGGAACTCACTTATCTGCTTATGTAGATATCCGTGTGATGGATGAAATTGTGGGAGTGTTTGAAGTTTCGGATTGAAATATTTTATCTTACATTGCTCTAGCGACAAAAGATGGATATGTTAAGAAAACAGTGCTTAAAGATTTCGAAGTTTCAAGGGTTAATAAAATTTACAAGGCTATTAACATTGAAAAAACAGATGCAGTTGTTAATGCTGTTATGACAGATGGAACAACTAATGCAATCATAATTACTGAAAAAGGTAATGTAACTAAGTATTCTGAAACTGAATTACCACAATTTGGAACTAAGGCTAAAGGTAATAAAGGGGTTTACTTATCACTTGATGATAAGATTGCTACATTTACTTGTGTTAAATCAGATCAAATGGTTGGTATCTTATCAACAAATGGACAAATTATTAAAATTAATTCATCTAAATTACCATCTGTACCTAAAAATATTAAAGGTAAACCTTTATTAAAAGATAATAAAAAATTTATTCCATACGTTTGTGAACCAATCAATGATGAATCAGTTATCTACATTAAAGATGATTTTGAGCACACAATTATTGAATCTGTTAAATCATATGGTGTTTCAAACGATAGTGCAAGAGTTTACAATATAGATGTTCCAAGTATTTACAAAATGTCATTTAATGTTAAATATTTTGATAAGGATTATGCAATCGCGCAAAACTTGTTCACCCAAGAGCAAGTGAAGAAAGAAAAAGATCTATTAGAGAAGACAGATACTGTAGTTTCTAATGTTTCAAAAAGTTTAGATGACATTTTAAGACGTATTGATGAATTAACTAAGAGTACAAAGAAATAATATCTCAGCAATGGGATATTTTTTTATTTGCAAAATTTGATTAAAAAAAGAATAGCTATTTTTTAGCTATTCAATTATTAATTCATCTAAACTATTTTATTCTTTAAAGCAATTATTGCGCCAATCATTGAGAATAATGGTCCTAAGAAAATAGAAATTATGTAAAGCACCATTACAGTTGTATTTTGTGATGAAACTCTTATCGCTCCTATGATTACGAGAATAAATCCTGTAAGTCCTGTTGCAAAAGATATAAATCCAAGAATACCAAAAACTATAATGTATGATACCATGAATGCTGCAACATCAGAATAGTCTTTTTCATAAGTTCCATCACCTGAAACAGTTATTGTTGCAGATACACCAGCAACTGCTACAGAGAATAAGAAAATAACAACTGCAAAAACTATGCATAATAAAAGGTTTACAATTGATAAAGCTAAAATAGGTTTAGATAAATTGCTTTGTTGTTTGTTCATAATAACTGATGTTTCCTTTTTATCCTCGTTATATTTTAACAATATATCATATTAATTATATATTATTTGAGTGCGTTTAACTAATTTGATGGAATAACAGTTATTTTGTAGGTTGTTTGTGATTTGTTGATATCAATTCTTGTTGATTCAGTAGTCATTTTGTAACCTTCCGGAACTAATTTAGCTACGTCATAGTAGTAATAGTAATCAGGCAAGTTAGTTGTATTTGTTGAAATCACTTCATCATTATCGCTTACAAATTCAAATGTGTATGGGATCATAGTAACAGGAGCGCGTTTTTTGGTGATAGTTATATTTATAGTTTCTGTATCATCTAGAGCATAAGTGCTTTTGTTATATTCATATTCACCTGTCTTATATTCTTCAGGTAAATTCTCATCATCTACTTCAAAAAATTGAATATATTCATTAGCATCTATTGAATGCATATAGGAGTAAACAATTTCATTTTTGTATAAAAAATTAATTTTGACTTCTCTTTTAGGTATTTCGTAGTGTCTATTTGAATTTTGCACAGTAATAACGATTCTTGCTATAGTCACACCTAACCCACAGATCATTAAAAATGATGCTCAAATTATTCATATTAAGGTTTTCTTATTAATTTTCTTTTTCATATCGCTCCTGTTAGTTAATAAATTTAATTATAAAGATTTATGATATTTTAAGTCTAAAAAATAGACTTTTTAGTCATTTTTAAAAGAATATTATGCTAAAAATTAACATATATAATATATTAATCATGAGTATATTCGATTTAAAAGCAGACTATAAACCACAAGGTGATCAACCTAAAGCAATTAAAGAATTAGCAGAGGGTGTTAAAAAAGGAATTACTGACCAAGTTCTTTTAGGAGTAACAGGTTCAGGAAAAACTTTTACTATTGCTAATGTTATTAAAGAGGTTAACAGACCTACTATTATTTTGTCTCATAATAAGACTTTAGCAAGTCAGTTATATAGTGAGCTAAAGTCATTTTTTCCTAATAATGCAGTTGAATATTACATTAGTTACTTTGACTATTTCAGACCTGAAGCTTATGAGCCAAGTACTGATGTTTATATTGAAAAGGATTCTAAAACTAATGAGCAAATTGAAATCTTAAGAATGAGTGCAATTAATTCATTAATTACACGTAAAGATGTAATTGTTGTGGCCAGTGTTTCAGCTATTTATGGAGCACTTTCTCCTGAAGTTTATAAAGATTCATTCTTTAGATTTTACAAAGGTCAAGAAATTGGGTTGAATAACTTTATCACACAACTTATCAAAATTAAATATGATAGAAATGATATAGACCAATCTCCTGGAGATTTCACAGTTAAAGGTGACACGGTAATTGTTAGACCTGCTGATTCAGAAAATCATGCAATTAGGATTTCATTCTTTGGAGATGAAATTGAAGATATTGCAACAATAGATCCACTTACAAAAGAAGTCTCTAAAAAACATAATATCTATGTACTTTCACCTGGAGATGAGTATGCTACAGATAAAACTGTTTTTGATAAGATAATTCCAAAAATTGAAGAAGAATTAGCGCAATCAATTGCAAAGTTTGTTAAAGAACAGAAAATACTTGAATCTGCTAGATTATCTCAAAGAGTTAAAAATGATATTGACGATATGAAAGAATTTGGTACTTGCAAAGGTATAGAAAATTACTCAATGTACCTTGATGGTAGAACTTTTGGTCAAAGACCATACACAATTTTAGATTACTTCCCTGAAGACTCATTAATGTTAATTGATGAGTCACATATGTTTATTCCACAATTAGGAGCAATGTATAAAGGGGATAGATCAAGAAAAGAAAAGCTTGTTGATTTTGGTTTTAGATTACCATCTGCCTTTGATAACAGACCTTTAATGTTTAATGAATGAGAAACTGAATTTAAGTTTCCTAGAATTTACATTTCAGCAACACCGGGTGATTATGAACTTGAAAAAACTGAACCAAGTAATATTTCAAAACTTTATGTTCGTCCAACAGGGTTAGTTGATCCTGAAATTATTATTAAACCAAAGGAAAATCAAATTGAAGACATCTATGACACTATAATAAAACAAAGAGAAACTGGTGAAAAAACAATCATTTTAACAGTCACAAAAAGAAGTGCTGAAGAGTTATCAACTTACTTAATTGAGCACGGAATTAAAGCTGCTTACATTCACTCAGAACATAACACTTTTGTAAGAAATGAAATTATTAGAAAGCTTAGAAAAGGCATTTATGAAGTTATTGTAGGAATTAACCTTTTACGTGAAGGTATCGATATACCTGAAGTTTCTAGGGTACTTGTTTTAGATGCTGATGTAGCTGGTTTTATGCGTAATGCAAGAAGTTTAATTCAGATTACAGGTCGTGCAGCTCGTAACGCAAATGGTAAAGCAGTTTTCTATGCTGATAGAATAACCGAAGCTATGAAAATTTGTATGGATGATAATGAAGAAAAAAGACGTATTCAGCTTGCTTACAATGAAAAACACGGAATTGTACCTAGAACAATTATAAAACCTATAAGTGAGCCAATTCACGGTCACGATATTATAAATGCTGTTGAAGCTATTTTAGCTAAACAAAACAAAACTAAATCAGGGGACAAAATCGATAAGAAAGCTAAGCAAGAAATTATTGACGATATTAGAAATCAAATGAATCAAGCTGCAAAAGAGCTTGATTATGAAAGAGCTATTGAGCTTAGAAATATATTATTAGAATTACAAGAAAAACAATAGAAAGGAGTATTAAATGAGTAAAGAAAATTTATTAATTATTCAAGGAGCTAGAGAAAATAACCTTAAGAATATTGATTTAACTTTACCTAAAAATAAGTTAATTGTATTTACAGGTCTTAGTGGTAGTGGTAAAAGTTCACTTGCGTTTAACACAATCTATGAAGAAGGAAGGAGAAGATATGTCGATTCTCTTTCATCTTATGCAAGAATGTTTTTAGGAGGAACCAAAAAACCAGATGTTGACAAAATTGAAGGACTAAGTCCATCAATTTCGATTGAACAAAAAACTGTTCATAATAACCCTAGATCTACTGTTGGGACAGTAACTGAAATTTATGATTATTTCAGATTACTTTTCGCAAGAATTGGTAAACCATATTGTCCTACACATAATATTGAAATTTCAACTCAGACAACTAAAGACATTTTAAATTCAATTTATGAACAAGAACCCAATTCAAGACTTGTTATTTTAGCCCCATTAGTTGATGGAGAAAAAGGAACACACCAAAATCTTTTTGAAAAGCTTAAAAAAGAAGGTTTCTTGAGAGTTAAAGTTAACGGTATGTATATGATGCTTGATGAACCTATTGATTTGAACAAAAACAACAAACACACTATAGAATTAGTAATTGATCGTGTTAGATTAACTGAAGAAAATTACAATAGAATTTCACAAGCTTTAGAAATTGCGACTGAATATGCAGATGGATTAATTAAGGTTGAAAATGTTGACTTAGATAAAACATTTATCTTCTCAAAAACATACTCTTGCATCTACAAAGATTTCAATATGCCAAAAATTGAAACAAGATTATTCTCATTCAATGCTCCATATGGAATGTGTGATAACTGTAAAGGTTTAGGTCTTGAGTTTAAAGCTGACTTTGATTCAATTGTTCCTGAACCTTGAAGATCAATTAACGAAGGTGGTATTGAATATTTCCAAAATACAGTCAATACTCAAAACCTTGAATGACAAGAATTTGATCAACTTTTAAATTACTACAATATAAATAAAAACACACCTATTGAAGATTTATGAGAAAAGGAGCTTGAAATAATTAAATATGGTTCACACGAACCTATCGCTTACACATTAGTTACTTCATCAAATAACATCATCAGAAGAGAAAAAGAAATTGATGGTATCTTAACTAAGATTGAAAAAATGTATTATGAAACTACTTCAGATAGAAGAAGAGATTACCTTAAAAAATATATGGGTTCATTCACTTGCTCAGTATGTAAGGGTTCAAGATTAAATGAATATGCATTAGCAGTTAAATTAGATAATAAAAATATTTATGATTTTATTGCTTTATCAATCGAAGATTCACTTGAAGCGGTTAATAAATTAATTGATACATTAAATGATAATGACAAACAAATTTCATCATTAATTACAAAGGAATTAATCGACAGATTAAGCTTCCTTAAAAATGTAGGTCTTGACTATTTAACCCTTAACCGTAGTGCTGAAAGTTTAAGTGGTGGAGAAGCTCAACGTATTAGATTAGCTACTCAAATTGGTTCAAATTTAACAGGTGTTTTATATGTTTTAGATGAACCATCAATTGGTTTACATCAAAAGGACAACTTAAAACTTATTGATGCACTTAGAAAAATGGTTGATATTGGAAACACATTAATTGTTGTTGAACACGACGAAGACACAATGTTTGCATCTGACTATATTGTTGATATAGGACCAGAAGCTGGATTAAATGGTGGAACAGTAGTTGCTCAAGGTACTTTAGATGAAATAGTAAAATCAAAAAATTCAATTACAGCTAAATATTTATCTGGTGAATGAAAAATCGAAGTTCCAGCAACACGTAGAGGTGGCAATGGTAAACAAGTTACTATTTATGGAGCCAGAGAAAATAACCTTAAAAATATTGATGTAACTATTCCTCTAGGTAAATTAGTTGCAGTGACTGGAGTTTCAGGATCAGGAAAAAGTACATTAGTTAATGAAATTTTAGTTAGAGGAATTCAACATTCACTTGGACTTAGCGAAGGTTTAAACCACAAGAAAGCTAAATTTAAAACTATTTCAGGCTTAAACAACATTGATAAAGTTATCGCAGTTTCTCAGTCACCAATTGGAAAAACCCCAAGATCAAACCCTGCTACTTACACAGGTGTGTTTGATGATATTAGAGAAATTTACGAAAACATTGAAGAATCAAGAATTAGAGGATATACAAAAAGTAGATTCAGTTTCAATGTACCTGGTGGTAGATGTGAAAAATGTTCAGGAGATGGTTTCATAAAAATTGAAATGCACTTTTTGCCTGATGTTTATGTGCCTTGTGATCAATGTGATGGTCAAAGATACAATAAAGAAACACTTGAAATAAAGTACCACAACAAAAATATTTCTCAAGTTTTAGATATGAGTGTTGATGAAGCTATTGTATTTTTTGAGCACAGAAATAAGATTATTGACAAACTTCAAATCCTACAGGACGTAGGTTTAGGTTATATTAAGCTTGGACAAATGTCAACAACTTTAAGTGGTGGAGAAGCACAACGTGTTAAGTTAGCAACTTACTTGCAAAAGAAACCAACAGGTAAAACAGTTTATGTCCTTGATGAACCAACAACAGGATTACATACTCACGATGTTAAGAAATTAATTCATATTCTTAATAGAATTGTTGAAAACGGTGACTCAGTTATTGTCATCGAACACAACTTAGATGTAATCAAATCTTCCGATCACATTATCGATTTAGGACCTGATGGAGGAGTTCACGGAGGACAAATTGTTACTCAAGGGACACCTGAACAAGTCGCTGTAAATCCAAGAAGTTACACAGGTCAATTTCTTAAGAAAATTTTGTAATCAAAAACTTAATTAATTTAATAAAATTAAATTACAAAATTTAAATTTCAAGGAAAATACTTAATGAATAAAGAACGTAAAAAAATTAATGTCAAGAAAATCATTGATTTCTATGATTTAAAAATCATAAATGGTGAAAATCAAGAATTGGTTTATAATGACATTTATCAACCTGCAATCAAACGTGTAGGGCTAGAATTAGCAGCTAATTATTTAAATGACAGAATTAACAAAAACGTTATTGCTTGAGGAACTGCTGAATCATCTTGATTTTTTGAAATAGGTAAAACTAAAGCTTACCAAGCTATAGAGTGTGTTATTTCACAGCAACCTCCACTTGTTATTTTGTCTAAAGGGTTTAATAAACCTGCGATTAACTGAGTTGTAGATATAGCGAACAAATATAAAGTTCCAGTTGCACTTGTTAATATGAGTACATCATACATATCAACAAACATCGGTTCATATTTAAATAACTACTTTGGAGAAGTTACACAAGTTCACGGAACATTAGTTCTTATTGGAGGAACAGGTGTGCTTATTACTGGAGCTAGTGGAGTTGGTAAATCTGAAGCTGCTTTACAACTAATTCAGCAAGGTGCAGTTTTAATTAGCGATGATGCTGTGTTGATTAAAGATAACGGAAACATTTTTATCGGATCATCACCAGAAATTACACGTAATTTTCTTGAAATCAGAGGTATTGGTTTAGTTGATATTAAAAAACTTTATGGAGTATCAACTGTGGCCAAGTCATCAATCATCGATCTTGTTATAGAACTTGTTAAACAAGATGGTAACAGTGAATTCGATAGATTAGGTGTTGATTATTTAGAATATCCAATTTTTGGACGTTCAATTAAGAAAATGCAAATACCAATCAAAGAAGGAGGTTCAGCTGCTTCATTAATTAGAGCTGCTGTTAATACTTACTTAGCTAGAAATGATGGTATGAATGTATTAGATGAAATTTATGAAAGGACACTATTAGAAAATGAATAATTCAGCATATCCTGCTTGAGTACCTGATTCTCCAATAGCAGAGGGTACTTCAACAATCTTATTTAGTATTGGTTCCTTTCAAATGCACCTTTACTCATTTATGATTATGTTAGGTTTTATCCTATCAATTCTTACTGTTTTCTTCTTCTGATATAAAGAAGGCTGAAATATAGATATCTTATTTGTGATAATTTTAATCACAGTTCCTGCTGGTATCTTTGGAGCTCGTTTAGGGTTCATTATTGAAAGACTTATTTATCAACCTGATAATCCATTCCCTAACTCGCATTGATACGCAATTTGACAAGGGGGATTAAGTATTCAAGGAGGAGTTATTCTAGCCGCTTTCCTTGATATAGTTTACTTATACACAAAGAGAAAAGATGTTGATCTGAAAAAAGCATTTGGATACATTCTTCCAGCAGTTTTAGTAGGACAATTTGTTGGACGTTTTGGAAACTATGCTAACCACGAGGTTTATGGAAAAATAGACTGAACTGGTGCATCAGTATTAGTGTTCGGAAAATCATTTGCTTCAAATATGTACATTTCTGACTCATTAACTGCAAGTATGGGTCTTGAAGGTGCCTACAGATATCCATTATTCTTATACGAAGGATTAGCAAACTTAATTGGTTATATTTTAATTTGTTGAGTTGTTAACTACTTTGGATTATTAAGACCAGGGTCAGGTGGAGCTTTATACTTAATTTGATATGGTATAACTCGTGCTGCGATGGAACCTTTACGTGAAGAATCATATAACCTTTATTCAGTAGTTGCGATCTTATTCATCATCGGTGGTGGATTAGCACTTATCTACTTTGAATTCTTAAGAGGAAATTTATATGTAAGAAAATTAGAAAAATACAAATTTGTATTTGAACACAAAAATAAAGAAGCTTACTTAAATCACGTAAACATCACAAGTTTTAGCTACTTATTTAGTAAATTATGAACTAAAAGACCTGTAGCTTAATTTAGATATATCCAAGCAATTGGATATATTTTTATTTTGCAAATTTTGATGGTTAATCAAACTAAAATTTATTTTGCTTAATTAGCAAAAACTTACTTTTTAACCTATATAACTAGCAAATTTGTATTTTTTGATAAAATGTACTAATATTTAACACTGATTTAAAAAGTTATAAAATTTAAAACTAAATAATTAGTTTTTAAGGAGAGAAGCTATGAACGAAATTTATGATCTTGTGATTATTGGTGGAGGACCTGCTGGCTTAAATGCAGCTTTATATGCGTCAAGAGCAAACTTGAATGTTGCATTTATCGAAAAGGGTGCTCCTGGTGGTAAATTATCATCAACTGCAAAAGTTGAAAACTGATTAGGTACATCTGAAATTGAAGGTTGAAAATTAGCTCAAGAATTCTTTGACCATGCTAAAGAATATGGAGCTAAATATCTTTATGGTACAGTTACAAAAATTAATAACTTAGGTAAATATGATAAAGAAATTGTTTTATCAGATAGTTCAGTTGTGAAAGCTAAATCAGTTTTAATTGCAACTGGAATGATAAATAGAAGACCAACCTTCATACCTGAATATGATAGATTTGAACACTTTGGAATTAGTTACTGTGTTGTTTGTGATGCTCCATTATTTGGTAAAAATCCATCGGTAGTCCTAGGTGATGGAAATTCAGCCGTTGAAGAATCAATTTACTTATCTAGAATTGCTAGTGAAGTTAATTTAGTTATCAGAGATGAAACCTTCAAAGCTGATAAAGTTTTAGTTGAAGAATTATTGAAGCTACCAAATATTAAAGTGTTTAAAAATTCACAAATAGTTCAGTTACTGGGTGATAGACAACTTGAAGGAGTTGTTATTGAAAATAAAAATGGTGAGCAAACAGAACTTAAAGTTTCATCATTTTTCCCTTACATAGGATTTGAATCGTCTGCGTGATTTGCTCAGGATTTAAGAATACTAGATGAAAAAGGTTTTATTGTTACTAACGATAAAATGGAAACAAATGTTCCAGGAATTTATGCAGCAGGTGATATCAGACAAACAAAAGTTCGTCAAATAGTTACAGCAGCATCAGATGGTGCAGTAGCTGCTAGAAGCATAATTGATTATTTAAGTTAATTTGCAATTTAAAAGAAAGGAGTAATAATGCAAAGGGCACAAACTAAAAATTATGTTCCTACACATTTTAGTTTCTTTGAATTGACAAAAAACTATAGAACTGCTTCATTGCTTTCTATATTATTTGCTATTTTAGAAGTTGTTGCACAAGTGCTTATTCCATTAGCTGTTAAGAAATTAATGGATAATGGAATTCAAAAGTTAGCATTTGCAGCATTACAAAACGAAGCGTGAAATGGTATTTTAAAATATTCACTTGTTATTATTGCGCTTGCTTTGGCATCGCTTGCTTTTGGTGCACTTAGTGGAATTTTCGCATCCAAAGCAGCTGCAGGACTAGGTTATAATGCTAGAGCATATGCTTATAAAAATTTAATGAGATTATCATTTAAGAACTTAGATAACTACTCAAATGGTACACTTATAACAAGACTAACAACTGATATTGTTTCTATTCAAAATGCTTATTTAAACATCATTAGAATGATGCTTAGGGCACCAATTATGATTTTGGTTGCTATTTCTATTGCATTTACAATAGCACCTATATTAGCGTCAATTTTGCTTGCTATTATGGTTGTGTTAGCTATATTTATTGGTTTTGTAATGTTTATGGTTTATAGAAGATATCATTTAATGCTTAAAGCTTATGATGGCTTAAACACAAAAATTGGTGAGAACTTAAACGCAATTAGAACAATTAAATCATTCGTTAAAGAACAAGATGAATTGCTTGATATTAAGAACTCATCAGCATTAGTTAGAAAAATTTCTATAATGACTGAAAAATGAATTAACTCAAACAGAGCTTTATTTGGTTTACTTATTTATGTTTGTTTAGTTTCATTTATTGCAGTTGCTACAAAAGATATTGTTGTGAATAAGCAAAATGCAACAATGGATTTTGGTACATTAACTTCTTTCATTGGTTACATGTTCCAAGTTTTAGTTAACTTCATTTTATTCTCTGTAGGTGTTATTAATGTAACTTCTGCTAAAGCATCAGCTAAAAGAATTAGAGAACTTATTGAAGAAAAACCAATTTTAGTTCAAAAAGAAGATGGGTTGACAGAAGTTGCTAGTGGAAAAATTGAATTTAGAAATGTGTTTTTAAAATATAAAGAACACGCTGAATTAAATAACTTAAATAATATTAATTTAACAATCGAACCAGGTGAAACTGTTGGTATTTTAGGAAAAACAGGAGCTGGTAAATCTTCACTTATTTCACTTATACCAAGGTTATATGATGTAACTAATGGAGAAGTCTTAGTTGGTGGAGTTAATGTTAAAGATTACAATCTTGAAGCACTTAGAAATCAAGTTTCTATAGTGCTTCAAAAGAATGTTTTATTCACAGGGACAGTTGCTGAAAATATGCGTTGAGGAAATGAAGAAGCAACTGACGAAGAAATAATTGAAGCACTTAAAAAAGCATCGGCTTATGACTTTGTTTTTGCTAAAGATGGCTTGAGCACTTGAGTAGAAGAATCGGGAAACAACTTTTCAGGTGGGCAAAAACAACGTCTTTCAATAGCAAGATCTATACTTAAAAAATCAAAAATTCTTATCCTGGATGACTCAACTAGTGCAGTTGATAATAATACCGATAAGAAAATCCAACACTCACTTAAATATGAATTAGGAGATGTAACTAAAATCATTATTGCACAAAGAATTTCATCAATTCAGCACGCAAATAAGATTGTAATTATTAATGATGGTGAAATTTCAGGAATTGGTAAGCACGAAGAACTTTTAAAATCAAACGAATACTACAGACATTTATACGAAACACAAAATAGAGGTAGTGATGAATAAAAGAAAAACTATAAAAAGCTCAGAAGCTACTAAAGGTGCTCTTAAAAGAGTTATTGCACTTATCTGAGCTACAAATAAATGATATTTTATGCTCATTATTTTCGGTTTCGTTATTTCATCAGTAGTAAATGTTTTGGGTCAATCTTACTTGGGGTTAGTGCTATTCAATAAATTCTTAGTTCCATTTTTTCAATCAGGTTTCACTGAATTTGATTGAAATGGATTCAACCTTTCAATCATTATCTTAGTTAGTTTATTTTTATCAGGTGTGCTTTTTGAATTTATAGCAACGAGATTAGCAGTATTCTTAACACATACAACTATTAAAAACTTACGTGATAGCTTATATGAAAAAATGCAAACATTACCAATAAGCTACTTTGACAAGAAACTTAAAGGTGACTTAATGTCATTGTTTGTTAATGATGTTGATGTGCTTAAGCAATTCATAATGCAAACTGTACCAACAATATTTTCAAGCTTAGCAACACTTATTGTGACAACAGTGTTTATGCTTTACTACAACTGATTTTTATCATTAATAGTATTTGCACTTGTAGGAACAACTATGTTCTTATCATCTGTTTATGCAAGGAAATCAAGCAAATTCTTTGCATTAAGACAAAAACGTCTAGGCATTATCAACGGATTTATAAATGAGATGATTAATGGTGTTAAGGTTATTAAAGTCTTTAATCATCAAGAAGCTTCATTTGAAGATATGCAAAAGAGAAATAAAGAGTTCTATGAAGCTGACTACAAATCAAAAGCTTATGTAACTGTTTTATTCCCTGTATTTATGAATATTGGAAATATCAACTATGCAATTATTGCTATTATTTCTGGACTCATTTACCTTAACGGTGGTAAAGTTGGTTCATTAGATGTCACAATCAGTGCAGGAGTTATTGTTGCGTTCTTACAATATGCAAGAAACTTCTCATTACCAATTTCTCAAATTGTTCAAGAGTTCAATACACTTGCAATGGCTGCAGCAGGTGCAAGACGTGTGTTTGATGCAATGGATAATTTATCAGAAGTTGATAAAGGTTCAATCGAAATTATTAATCATTCAGATTTATCTAAATCAAGCATTATTTGATTTAATTCTTATGATAAAGAAAAATTCTTAAACGAACCATCAAGATACTACTTCAAAATACCAATGGGTTCAATGGGATGCTTAATTAAAAGAATTGATGGTAAGTTTGATTTCAATCACGTTTATGCAGGTTATGTTGAAGGAAAACCTATTATCAAAGATTTTGATTTACATATTAAACCGGGTGAAAGAGTTGCATTTGTGGGAGCGACTGGTGCTGGAAAAACTACAATTACAAACTTAATTAATAGATTTTATGATGTATTTGAAGGTTCGATTAAACTTGATGGAATTGATATTAGACTAATTAAAAAATCTTCATTACGTAAATCACTTGGATATGTTCTTCAAGAAACTTCATTATTTACTAAATCAATAGCTGACAACATTGCTTATGGTGCTCCTGATGCAGCACTTAAAGATATTAAAGAAGCTGCAAAAATTGCTAATGCAACTAGATTCATTAAACAAACTGAAGATGGGTTTAATACTGTCTTAGAAAATGCAGGAGAATCACTTTCACAAGGTCAAAAACAACTTCTTTCAATTGCCAGAACAAGTATGTTAGATCCGATGATATTAGTGCTTGATGAAGCTACTTCAACAATTGATACAGAAACTGAAAGAGAAATCCAAGAGGGTATGTATGAACTTATGAAAAATAAAACTTCATTTGTTATAGCACACCGTTTAAGTACAATTAGAGATGTAGATAAAATCGTTGTAATGGATCAAGGACAAATTAAAGAAGTTGGTTCTCATGATGAGCTTATCAAATTACAAGGTATCTATCATCAACTTTACACAGGTAAAATTGAACTTGATTAACACAAATCAGAATAGCTTAAATAGCTGTTCTTTTTTATATAAAAAAACACCTTAGTAATTACTAAAGTGTCTATGTGCAAGTGAAATAAGTATTATTTACCTTCTTTGATTTTAGTTCATTTAGCTACAAAATCAGGTATTGATTTGAATTCTGATAATTCGAAGAATGTTTTAGATGGAATGAAGTATTTGTAAACTTGATCAAGTTCTTTAATGTTTGTGTCATAGAAACCATTTTTTGGTTTAACTTGATCTCTTCTAATAATGTGGAATGTAGTAGGAATTGCAAAATCTTCAGGATCGACAAATGCTTTAGCTTGCTCTAATGATAAGTTGTAAGCTGATCTAACAAATGCAAGTGTTGATAATAGAACGGTTGATGAAGCTTGAATTCCGAAGATATGTGTTTTAGAATCGTTGTTAAATGTCTCGTTGAAGAATACTGACTTACCTGAATCAGCTTTAGAGTGATCAACTGCGATAATGTTTTCTCAAGAAACTGAAGAGTCAAGAATAATTGCTTTATTGTTATCTCCAAATAATGTTCTAATGTACTCGATTGATTCATCTTTTGAATAAACTGGGTGCATTTTATACATATAGTTGTATTCAGATTCAGGATATTTAATTTTTATAGCATTAATGAAACTTATAATTTCTTCTCTATTTTCAGTAAGTTCTTTAATTCTTCATTTTCCATATAATGGATCAGTTTCAACTTTTGTTTCGTATTTTCTAAATAATGATGAACCCATAAATACTAAGTTCTTCTTAGATGAATCATAATGTTCTTTTCCATGAATTACAAAGTCAAGAGCATTACGAACCTCTAATCTATTTAGTTTTTCATATTCAGTAATTGCTTTTTCCATTTCTAATTTATTATTTTTGAAAATTTGTGAATAATCAGTTGGATAATCTTTAATTGATAATGATAAATTAGCCTTGTCTAAAGCTCTAAGTTGCTTGTTGAAATATTCAATGTATGAACCATCAAAGTTGTACAGTTTAACTTTGTCTGTTAATTGGAAGTAGTATCTATAGTCAATTTTTTGTTTTTGAGTTCTTTGCATTTCTTCAAATGAAGCTGCGATTTCATCTTTTGAAAGATTTCTTGAAGTTCTGTTAGCTCAACTTTGATATGAAGCCTCAACAAATTTATAAGGTTGTGCATTTCCATCTGATAAAAGCACTATTTTATTAGCGTGTTCTAGAACATAATTTCTAACTTCTGCTGGTAACGATGGGAATGAAATGTCCGGAATGTAGAAGTCAAATTTATTTACACCTGCATCTGTATATGGTTTTAGGTAAGCTAATAATTCTTTTAATGTTTTCGGAAATACATTGTATTTTTCGTTAGCATCATCGTTTAATGATGGATTCATATCTTTTAATTGTGATGCAACCATTAATTTACCATTACCAATGTTGTATTGACCTGGTGTTTGTAAAACGTCTCCATATTTTTGGAATAAATAGTCAAAATTAAATCTTTGAGTTCCTGTGTTTCCTTTATCATAAACTGAATTGTCTATTAAAAATAGCACATCATTAAGTGAATCTTGATTTCTATTTTTGTAGTTTAATTCACCTAACATTAACATAAATGCAGAGTTGAAATATTGAGCTGCATTTCTAGACATAAACACAGTTGGAACTGAGTTTTCAGCTGAATCAACAATCTCGTTAAAGAATTGTTGATATCTTGGATTAAGTGGCTGAGCTTTAATATTTTTAAGAAAACCTTTAATTAAAATTTCTTTTGAATATGTAAGTTTACTATCTTCTTTTGATTCAAGTAAAACAGTGATTTTTAATGTTCCTTTATCATCGTCAGTTTGTGAAACTGAAATAGTTTTATAAATTACAAGCTCATCTGTTGATGGATTAATAGTTACATATTGACTGAGATTTTCTGTGTTTATAACAGATGGTTTTACATAACTATTAACAACATTATATGTAACATTAACCTTTGCTAATGGATTTTTTGTATAGCTTGGTGCTGCTGCACAACCTGCGCTGGTTGCAACAAGAGCAGTTAAAGGTGCGCTTGATAATATAAATAAATTTTTTAAACTTTTTATTAATCTTTTTTGTTTCATAATTAAATAATACAACTTTTAAAGTAATATGTCAAGTTTCGCGTTTCACGGAAACCATAGTCAGCAAGTCCTAAAAGCAAAAAAAAAAAAAAAAATAGGGTTCATAAAAGTGCAAAATTTCGTTATTTTGCTTATTTTTTACAAATTTAGATAAACAAAAAACTACCACAATTTCTTGTGATAGTCAACTATCAAATTGAATTAGTTAGCTTCTTCAGTAATGTATTTTTCAACATCTTTTAAGTGAATACTGAAGAAACTTGTAATTCCACGTGTTTGCATTGTTGCAGCAAATAATGAGTCAACTCTTTGCATTGTTCCTGTTCTGTGTGTGATAACAATGAATTGAGTTTGTTTCTTAAGTTCTTGTAAGTATTCTGCATATCTAACAACGTTAGCTTCATCAAGCGCAGCTTCAACCTCATCAAGAATACATAATGGAAGAGGTCTAGCTCTTAAGATGGCGAATAATAATGAGATAGCAATAAGCGCTTTTTCTCCCCCTGAGAATAATTTAAGGTTTTTAACACTTTTTCCAGGAGGTTGAGCAAAGATGCTGATTCCTGATTCTAAAATATTATTAGGTTCAACGAATCTAACTTCAGCAGCTCCTCCACCGAACATAGATTTGAATACGTTGTTGAATTCTTGATTAACATCGTGAACAACATTTGTAAGTCTTGTAACAATGATTTTGTCAAGTTCAGCAATAGCTTGGTATAAAGTGTCTCTTGTTTGAACTAATTCATCTCTGTTAGCTACTAATGTGTCATATCTGTTTTCAACTTCTTCAAGTTGTTCGATAGATTCTAAGTTAACATTTCCAAGTTCAGCAATTTGTTGTCTTAATTCTTCAACAAATTCTTTTGCTTTTTCATAAGAAATTTCTAAAACAAAGTTTTGATCAGCGTATTCAACTGTCATATGGTAAACGTTAGCTAATCTGTTTGTATATTCAGTGAAAATCTTGAATGATTCAGATTTGTTAATCATTTTGCTGCTGTAACCTTTGTTTAAGGCATTTTGAGAATCTTGAGCATCTGATAATTTAGTGTTGTAAAGTGATAATGCTTCATCTCAAGATTGATATAAGTTTTTAGCAACAGCAAGCTCATTTTTAACAACGATAAGTTTTGCTTGTAATTTGTTTCTTTCAATAACTGTTTCAGAGTTTTCAAAATCATCAAGTGATAATGAAGAAGCGTCAACTTTTCCTTTTAAGTTTGTAACTTCTTCACGTTTTTGTTTGATTGAGTTTTCTAAGTTGTGAATTTCTAATTCAGTACTTCTGCTCTTTTGAATTAATTGGTTACGTCTAAATGATAATTGTTCGATTTGTTGTTCATTTTTCTTGATCATTGGTTCAATACCAGCGATTTTGTTTTCAAGGTTAGCAATTTTTTCATCAATACCTAAGACGTTATCACTTTCTTGAGCAGTTCCCCCAACAATAACCCCTCCAACACGGATGATGTCACCATCAAGAGTTACAATCATATATTTTTTCTCAAGAAGGTTTGAAATTGCATTAGCTGATTTAATATCATCAACTACTACAACGTTCCCTAATAAGAATTTAACTAAAACTGAATATTGTGGATCTGCATCAACTAAATCTGAAGCAAGAGCAACAAATCCAGGGTGTCCTGTAACTGCTAATAAATAGTCATCACGAACAAATTTTTCTTGGATAGATGTAAGAGGAATAAATGTTGCTCTACCACCATTGTTTTGTTTAAGGAATTCAACTGCTTTAACAGCTGTGTTTGGAATATCAACAACAATGTGTTGTGCAGCGTGAGTTAAAACAGTTTCAATAGCTGTGATGTATTCTGGTTTAACTTTAATTAAATCTCTAACAAGTCCTTTAACACCTTTGAAAGACATTTTGTTTTCCATAATTGTTTTAGGACCTTTGAAAAGGTTTAATTTAGATTCTTTAGTTCTGTATAAAGATTGTAAAGTCGTTTTTGCAGAAATTAAGTTGTCTCTGTGGTTTTGGTTAGCGATTCTTAAATTGTTTACTAAGTTTGTATCTTCTTCAATTTGTTTTCTAGTTTCTTCAAATTGAGCTTTAAGTTCACCATAAGTATGTGTGTTGTAAAGTAATTCAGCTTCAAGTCTTTTAATTGCACTTGCATATGATTTGATAGCTTCATCATTATCAACTGTTACTTGTCCACTTGTGATTAAGTTAATTTTTGCAAATTGTTGATCAATTGTTGAGTTTAATGAGTTTAATCTTGAAGCCATACCATTGTATGTTCCTTCAAGTTCATCAACTTGTTGTCTTGCTTTTTCTTTTTCAACTTTTGCGTTTTTAATTTCGATTTGTAAACTAGCAATTTCTTCTTTGTATTTTTGCATTGTTTCGTCTACACCACGAAGTTCTTCGTCTAATTCTTCGTAAATTCTTTTATTTTCTTTTATTCCTTTAGCTAAGAATGGGATTTCAACTTTTTTAAGAGCTTCTGCTTTATCTCTGTAGATTAAAGCTTTTTCAGCTTGTTTTCTTAATGGTCCAAGTTGTTTTTCAAGCTCTGAAATTCTAGGCTCAAGTTGATTCATTGAATCTTCAGCACTTTTAAGCATTCTTTCTGATTCAGTTTTCTTGAATTTGAATTTAGAAACTCCAGCAGCTTCTTCGAAAATTCCACGTCTATCTTCGTCAGATGCTTCAGCGATGTCTGAAACAGTCCCTTGAGAAATAATAGCTAATGAGCTTTTTCCAATACCTGTTTCCATTGCAATACTTTTAATATCTTTGTATCTGCAAGGTTGCCCATTCATATAGTAGTTGTTTACACCTTTGCCACGTTGTAATTCACGTGTGATTGTTACAACTTCATCAGGAATTGAGTTATTTGAGTTTTTGTTATCAAAAGTTAATGTAACTCTTGCAAAGTCCATTGGTTTAGCTGTTTTAGAACCGGCAAAGATAACGTCTTGCATTGAGTCTCCACGAAGTTCTTTAGAACTTTGTTCTCCTAAAACTCATTTAATAGCATCGTTGATGTTACTTTTACCAGAACCGTTTGGCCCGATAATACCAGCAACACCTCCATCAAAACGTAAGATTACAGGTTCAGCAAATGATTTAAAACCATGTGCTTCGATTTTTACTAATTTCATTATTGCACCTCAATTTTATCTTTAAGCTTTTGTAGTGCATCAATAGCAGCATTAGTTTCAGCCTCTTTTTTGCTTAAACCAACACCTTCACCATAAATAACACCATCGTGTTTAGCTTTCGCTAAAAAACGTTTATCACTGAGTTGATCAGTTTGATATGTGATACTTTCCTTTGTCATACTTTGAAAGTATTCTTGTAGTTGTCCTTTAGGATCTTTATTTTCGTCATTGTGTACCGAGTCAATGATAGGGGATATATGTTTGATTATGAATTGTGAAGCTTTTTCAAATCCTTGATCTAAAAATATAGCCGCTATCATTGCTTCGAATACGTCTGCTTGAACTTTTGGTGAATTAATCACTGATTCACGCATTTTTCCAGGTCCAGTTCTTAAGATTTTTAAAAGACCTAATTCGTTAGATATTTTAGCAAGCGCCTCCGTTCTAACTGCAGTTGATCTTAATCTGGTTGCATGACCTTGTGATAATTCAGGATACTTTCTGAATATGTAGTTTGAACTAACAAATTGTAGAAGTGAGTCTCCTAAAAATTCAAGTCTTTCATAATTGTCATCTTTATCTCTATTAAAAGATGAATGTGTAATTGCTAATAGATAATAGTCTGTTCTAATTGGTTGAATATTATTTATTTCAAAAAAGCTTTTAAGTGAATTAACCATATTATTCTTCACTTTCTAAATTATCAACTTTAATTGAATCTGATAATGTTTGCAATTTTTCTAATAAGTTATTTTCAAGAGCTTCTTGAATTGATAATAATGCATTGTAGTAAGCTTTTGCATCAGATGAACCGTGAGCTTTAATTGCTAGTCCATTAACACCAAGTACTCAAGCAGAACCAACTGAACGGTAGTCAAGTGATTTACCAACATTTTTAAATGCACCTTTTAAAAGTAAATAACCAATTTTGTATTTTAATTTAGTTAATATTTGACCTTTAAGTGCTTTTGAAAATGCACCAATTGCTCCTTCATAACTTTTAAGCATTGTGTTACCTGCATAACCATCTACAACAGCTACATCAATGTTTCCATTAAATAATTCTCTTGATTCAACAAATCCAACATAGTTAATATCATTTAATGTTTTCAAATATTCGTGAGCTTGTTTAGTTGATGTAGGACCTTTGTAATCTTCAGTTCCAATGTTAATAAGTGAAACTCTAGGTTTTGCTACTTTAAACATTGTTTTATAGAATAATGAAGCAAGCATAGCTCATTCAACTAAATATTGTGCTTTTGTTTCTAAATTAGCACCTACATCTAAAAATAGCAATTTGTTACCTAAAATAGATGTAGCAACTGGCATAAATGCCGGCCTAGAAATGTTTTGTAATCTTTTTAATTTAAGTGTTAATGTTGATATATAAACTCCACTATCTCCACTTGATAAAACTGCATTAGCTTCATTGTTTATAACTTTACTAATTGCAAGATTCATTGATGTATCTTCGTTCATTGATTTTCTAATGTTCTTAGGTTCGCTAGGAACATTTTTGTTTTTAATAAGTAAGATATTTTCAGGAAGTTTTGTTTTATCAATATTTGAAATGTCACCAATTAATTGAATTTGTGTATCAGGGAATTGAAGAGCAAATTTGCTAGCAGCTTCAACTGCTGCACTTGGACCATTATCATTTCCATTTATGTCAAAAGCAATTTTGAATTTATAGTCTTTCATTATTCAACTCCAATGATGAATTGATATGTAGGTTGATTACCTTCAATAATTTCAACTTCAATATCATAGTTTGATTCAATGAAGTTAAGAATTTCTTCAGCTTCATCAAGTGAGCTTTCATCGCCATAGTAAATTGTGACTAATTCTTTGTCTTCTGTAATTGCTTTTTTAACTATTTTTTTAGCAGCATCTAAAAGTTTTGATGAACTTGCAGTGATTTTTCCATTGATGATAGATAAATAATCACCATCTTTAATTTGAACACCATTTAATTTTGTGTTTCTAATTGCTTTTGTAATTTCACCAGTAGTTACATTAGCAATTGCGTCATTCATCATTTCAACATTCTCTTCAACTGAAGATTCGTGGTTGAAATTAAGCATAGCTGTTATTCCTTGGATTTGTGTTTTTGTAGGAATAATAATAACGTTTTTGTCTTGGGTAACTTGCGCTACTTGTTGTGCAACAAGTATGATGTTTGAATTGTTTGTAAGAATAAATACTGAATCTGAATTTACATTATTAACTGCATTTATCAAGTCTTGAGCTGATGGGTTTTGTGTTTGTCCACTTTCGACAACAAAGTCACAACCTAAATCTTTCATTCTTGCGACTATACCTGAACCTAAATTGCATGAGATAATTCCACAAGGTGTTCTACTTTCTTCACTATGTTGTAATTGTGACTCTTTAAGTTTTTCGGCATTAGCTTTTGAATAGTTAGCTTGAAGCGTCATATTTTCTGATTTTATTTTGATAAATTCACCATATTGTTGAGCAAAGTTTAACATATCACCAGGTTTAACTGTGTGTCCGTGAACTTTAAGGATATTGTCGTCAGAAACAACAACAAGTGAGTTAGCCAATTTTTCAAGTTTTGCAACAAAGTTTGCTTTCTTGAATTTAGCAGGTTCAGTTAAATCGATAAGAACTTCTGTACAGTAACCAAATTCTCCTTCATAAACTTCGCTATCACCAATAAAGTTTGTAACTTCATCTGAATTATCTTTAAGTTCAACTGGTCTATCGTGAAGAGCTTCATTCATTCCTCAGAAAATTGTGTAAAGACCTTCACCACCACTATCAGTAACTCCAACTTCTCTTAAGTTCTTAAGTTTGTTAGGTGTTTCATCACAACTTTTCCGTGCAAATGAAACAACTTCTTCGAAGAATACTGAATAGTGAATGTCTTTACCCTCGAATTCTTTTTTAAGATTTTCAGTTGTTTCTCTAATAACTGTAAGAATTGTTCCCTCAACAGGTTTAAAAACTGATTTGTAAGCAATTTCAGTTGCTTTCTCAAAAGCTTGGATTAAATCTTGAGTATTTAATTCAACTTTACCATCTGTACCTAAAGCAAATCCTTTGAAAATTTGTGAAAGGATAACACCAGAGTTTCCTCTAGCTTCATAAATCATATTTGTTGAAACTTTTTTAGTAATAGCATATACTGGTTCATTTTGAGCTTTTTCTAAATCAGGTATAGCAGCCGCTATTGTTGAAGACATATTTGTTCCAGTATCTCCATCAGGAACAGGAAACACATTTAACGCATCGATTTTGTTTTTTGCATTAACTAATGCTTTAGCTCCTGATAAAAAAGCTTTAGCTAACTCGGAACCATTCAGGATATTTCTTTTATCTACTTTCTTACTTTTACTCATTGGTTACTCCCTTGACAATGATAATTAGTTTATTGAATTTAAATTTTTTAGATTTTAATTTCATTTCCATAATTTTGTAAATTTGTGAAATGATGAATTTAATTGGTGTCCCATCAAAAACAGTAATTGCTGCTTTAATTTCAACACGTGAATTTTCAGTTAATAAAACCTCAATGTTTTCAAAATATTCTTCAGGATTTAATCTGACAATTGTGTCAGGTTCACAATTGATATCCAAAGTTGGTTCGTGTAAGAATCTTACGCCTGGAACTTTAGAAATTGAATCAATGAACATTTGTTTAATTTGCAATGTATCCATCCAAAACCTCCGTGTTTTGATAAAGTATATATATTTTACCCTAATTTATTTTTATAAATATATAATATTTATACACTCTAATAAGTGGTGAAATTATGGCTGAAACAATCAAAAACGCAATAGTTTTAAACTTACACGAAATATCAGACAATGAGCATATTGTCAGTTTTTTTACTGCTTTTGGGAGATTAGATTTAGTTGCTAGAGGTCTAAATAATGCACATTCAAAAAATAGAAGTAACTTAATAGTTGGTTCAATTGTTGAAATTGAATATTTTGCTTCAAGAACACAAAATAAGTATGGAAGATTAAAAAAATCAAGCACAATAAAATTACTTGATGTTACTAATTTAAATAATATTAAGCTATTTAATAGTTTGAACTTTTTATTCCAAAATATAAGAACTAGAAATCATTTATTTGCTGAATACAATAGACATTTTGATAGTTTCAATAATGCACCTTGAGCTAAAGTTTCAACATACTTTTATGCACACTCATTACTATACTTTGGTATTGATTTATCATTTAATTCTTGCAAAAGATGTGGAAGAATTAAGGACTTTATTTCTTTTGATTTTAATTTAGGTTTTATTTGTCAAAATCACGATATTACCCAAAGACTTGATGTTTCAGTTTTACAAGCTATATGATATTCATTTCACGACTTTTACGCCTATGTCAATGATGTAAACAGTGAAATCAACAAGTTTATTTTTATTGAATATAAGAAGCAAATAATTAATCATTTAAATATTAGCAAATAACTGAGTTTTATGCTAAAATAATAAAACTATGAGTAAAAGAGATTATTATGAAATTTTAGGTGTTTCAAAAACAGCTACTGAACAAGAAATTAAAACAGCTTACAGAAGTTTAGCTAAAAAATATCATCCAGATAAATTGAAAGATGGAACTTCTGATGAAAAAATGAAAGAATTAAATGAAGCTTATTCAATTCTTTCAGACTCTGAGAAAAGAAAAGTTTATGACCAATACGGACACGATGCCGCTAATGGAAGAGCAGGAGCAAACCCAGGGGGTGGAAACTACTATGGTGGTGGATTCGGTGGTGCACAAGGCTTTTCTGAAGATTTCCAAGATATTTTTGAGAACATTTTCGGTGGATTTGGAGGAAGAAGACAAAGAAGTTCTCAAGGTTCATACCAACAAAGAGGGGATGATTATAGAACTAATATAAACATTTCATTTATGGATGCTCTTAAAGGAAAAACAATTAAAGAAAAATTAGATAAATGAGAAATGTGTATGTTCTGTACAGGGACTGGAGCAGAAAATCCAAATGATTTACAAACATGTAGTTCATGTAATGGAGTAGGACACAAAAGAAGAGTTGTTAATAGTTTCTTTGGTCAACAAGTTCAGCAGGTTGTTTGTGAAACATGTCATGGAAAAGGTAAGGTTGTTGTTTCAAAATGTAAGAAGTGTCGTGTCGAAGGTTACTCAGCTATCCAAAAAACTGTTTCTATTAAAATAGAGGAAGGGACAGTTTCAGGAACAAGATTAAAAGTTGCTGGATATGGTGGTTTAGGTAAAAACGGTGGAACACCAGGAGACTTATACATTACAGTTAACGTGCTACCTCATAAATATTATGAAAGAGATGGCATGGATATTGAAATGGACTTTCCAGTTTCATTCATTGATATTATCTTAGAAAACACAGTTGACGTCCCAACTCCTTGAGGAAATGTAAAAATTAAAATGAAGAAAAGCTATACAAACTCAAAAGTGATTAAGGTTCCTAAAAAAGGAGTTCACTTCAGAGGTATGGAAGGTGATTTAAGATTACATTTAGAAGTTATTATTCCTGATTTAGATAGAAAAAATAAAAAAGAAGTTTTAGCTGCATTACAAAATGTAAGTGATTCATCAAATCAAGATTTTGTTCAAGCAGTTGAAAAAGCTAACAAATAATTTTTTTACCTAACTCTAGTAGTTAGGTTTTAATTTAGCAATTAATTTTAGTTAGTTTATTAAATTAAATTATAATTAATTTAATTTATGTATAAGAACGAGTTAATTATCAAAAAATCAGAATTTATTGGTTATTTATATCCAGTTTCTTCAAAAGAAGAAGTTAACCAAATTCTAAAGGATCTTAAAGAACAATATAAAGATGCAAGACATATTTGTTATGCTTATTTATTAAATTCAAATGGTGCTGAAACAGGTGGATTTTCAGATGATAAAGAACCTAGTGGAACAGCTGGTAAGCCTATGTTTGAATTAATCAGACTAACAAAAGCGCAAAATGTTTTAGTTGCAGTTGTTAGATATTTTGGTGGAACAAAATTAGGAGCTGGACCACTTAAAAAAGCTTACAGGCAATCAGCTTCAACAGTAATTAACTTATATTTAAAAGATAATCAAAGTAAGGAGAAATAAAAAAATGATTAAAGTAATTAAAGAACTTAAAAAAGATGTTTTAGTTTTAAAAGCAGCTTATGAAAATAAAGATTTTCCTTCTTATGTAGCTACTAAAAACGGAAAAATTACAGATAACTTAAGCGAAAATGTTTCATACATTTACATTGATAAAAAACATCAATCATTTGATGAATTAGCAGCTTTATTTGAGAATTTAGCAACATCAGTTAATAGAGATTATCAAGTTGATGTCGAATCATTTGTTTTAAATAATGATATGCTAAAAACATTTAGAATTATTTATTCAAAATTATTATTTGGACAGGTTAAATTATTCAAAAAATCTATTGAAGAAGATAAAGAAAAATTCAAAAACATCTATGTGTATGCGAGAAACGAAAATGTTTCAACAAAATTAGTTAAGAAAATTGAAGTAGTTGCAAAAGCAATTAATGATGTTAGAAATCTTCAAATTAAACCAGAAAACTTCTTAAACTCAGAAATGTTAGCTAGTGAGATTACAAATGATTTTTCAGGTATTGAAGGTCTTGAATTAACAGTTTTAACTAAAAAAGAAATTGAACAATTAAATATGGGTCTTTTATTGTCTGTTAATAAAGGAAGTGTTCATGAACCAAGAGTTGTAGTTGTATCTTATAAAGGTAACAAAAAATCAAAAGAACACATTTCTATAGTTGGGAAAGGTATCACATTTGACACAGGTGGAGTTAATACAAAAGGATATCATATGGAAGGTATGAAATATGATATGTCAGGTTCAGTAATTGCAGCTTATGCAGTTAAAGCTTTAGCTCAATTAAAAACCAATGTTAATGTTTCTGCTGTTATGTGTATTACAGATAACAGAATTAACAATGATGCTTCATTACCGGAAAATGTTTACCAATCTATGTCAGGTAAATGAGTTGAAGTAGTTGACACAGATGCTGAAGGAAGATTAGTTTTAGCTGATGGAATTTTCTATGCAGCTGACAAATTAAAACCAACAACAATCATTGATGTTGCAACATTAACAGGTTCAATGTTAACTGCATTAGGAAATACTTTCACAGGAATCTGATCAACAAATGATTCAAAATGAGATGACTTTTTAGCAGCTTCTAAAGAAGCAAACGAAAAAGTTTGAAGAATGCCTTTACACGAAGATTATAATAAAGGTAACAAGGGTTCAAAAGTTGCTGACTTAGCTAACTGAAGTTCAAAAGTTAGACCAGATTCATCACAAGCAGCAATGTTCTTAAAAGAATTCACTAAAGATATTGATTTCATTCACTGTGATGTTGCTGGTACTGCAGATGTTCAAGGTGAACCACAAGGTGCATTAGTTGCAACATTAGTTGAATATGCGTTATTAAATGAAAATAAGTAATATAATTTACTTACTTATTTAGAAACTTTAATATTTATAAAATATTAAATAACTCACTTATATTTGTATGAAAGGAAATTATGATTAAAACAGTTGATAAAGTTAGAAAGAACTCAATGCTTTTAAAAGCAGTTTATAAAAATGATGAAAACTTACCATCAACATTAATTCAAAAAAATAATGTTGTAACAGAATACTTTGATAAAAATGAAGCCCTTGTATTTATGGGAGAAAAAAATAAATTATCTTTTGAGTCAGTAGCTAAATTTGCAAAAGGTTTTTTTACAAATCAAGGTAGAGATGTCCAAGTTGATTTAGATTCATTTGTAACAGAAAAAGTTACATTATCACAAGTTGTTAAAGCTTTTGTTGAAGCTTACAACTATGTAAATGCTGATTTATATTCAGCTAAAACAGCTAAAAAAGATGAGAAATTTGCAATTTCATTATTATCAGTTAAAGATGAAAATGAATATGCAGATGCATTAAAACAAGCAGTTGTATTATCAGAAGCTGTTAACTTCGCAAGAAACTTACAAGTGACACCACCAAACATTTGTAACTCAGAATGATTAGCAGAAGTTGTTAGAAAAGACTTAGAACAATACTCAAACTTAAAAGTTACAGTTCTTAACAAAAAACAAATTGAAGAGCAAAAAATGGGACTTTTACTTTCAGTTAACCGTGGAAGTATGTTTGAACCAAGAGTTGTTGTTATTGAATACAACGGAAACCCTGAATCAAACGAAAAAACAGTTTATGTAGGTAAAGGAATTACATTTGACTCAGGTGGATACAATATTAAAACAGGTAGAAACATGTTAGGTATGAAATTTGACATGTCAGGTTCTGTGTTTGTTGCTTCAGCTCTTAAAGCAATTGCTCAATTAAAACCAAAAACAAATGTTGCTGCAATTATGTGTATTACAGACAACAGAGTTAATGGAGATGCTTCATTACCTGATTCAGTTTGAACATCAATGAATGGTAAAACAGTTGAAATTAACAACACAGATGCTGAGGGTAGATTAGTTATGGCAGATGGATTGACATATGCTGTAAGAAACTTAAAAGCTACAAGATTAGTTGATGTTGCTACATTAACAGGTGCTATTTTAGTAGCATTAGGACAAACATACACAGGTGCATGAGCTACTACAGATGTTGCTTGAGAAGAATTATTAAAAGCTGCTAAAGAACAAAACGAATTAGTATGAAGAATGCCTCTTGATGAAGCTTTTGCTAAAGAAATTAGAAACTCAGTAGTTGCCGACCTTAAAAATACTGACTTAAGCGGTATTGGTGGAGGTTCATCATCAGCTGCTATGTTCTTAAAAGAATTTACAGAAGATGTTGAATACATTCACTTAGATGTCGCAGGAACAGCTGATATTGCTTCAAGACCTACAGGTGTAATGGTAAAAACATTGACACAATTAGCTCTTGATTCATCTAAATAATAAAACCTCAAAAAAATTTATATAAAAATACAAATATCACTTGCTAACTAGGATATTTGTATTTTTTTGTACTAATTTTTAAGATTGAAGAATATATTATTTTACTTAATTCAATAAGTAAAAGATTTATCAGCACTCTTATTTTGTTTGCTTGCTAAATATAACTTTTTACCATCTTGAAAGACTAAAATGGAAATGAAGAAGAAAATTATTAGTGATAATATTGTGCAAGCAGTAAAACTAATTAGAGGTATAGAAATATAAATTCTCTTTGGATATCCGACAGAAATGAATATAAATTGAAAAACTATACCTGTTATAAAAATTGGAACAAGAATGATATATGTGCATATAAATGTAATAAGTTTCATTTTATATGCAAATGAATATTCAATCTTTATATTTTCACATAAGAATGGAAATAAACTCGTAAATCAACTATTTTTATTAACTCTTCTTAAGTAAGTAACATTATGCATTATTAAAAATATACAGATAAAATATGTGATGATATAGTGTGCTGCAAAAATTAGGTAAGCACCGTCTCCAATGCATTTAGGAATATAATCAGGTACTTCTATTGCAAGACCTGGTACATTTGACAATCTTACAGAAGATAAATCTACAGCATAAATCGGTAAGGCTATAACAAGAGAAAATAAGAAAATTAAATATGCACTTAAAGTTGAAAATTTTAACCAGTTTTTTCTTAACATTATTTTAAAGTTCCTTTCTTTAGGATTAAATTATTAATTGATTATACGTGTTTGTTAAACAGCTTTATTTAGTAAAAGCCTTTTTATTTGTTAAATATAACTTTTTACCATCTTGAAAGACTAAAATGCAAATGAAGAATAAAATTGCTAGCGATAATATTGTAGAAGTAGTTCAAGAAATAATAGGTGTGGAAATACGACGAAGTAAAAAATATCCAAGAGAATTTGATATAAATTGAAAAACTATACCTGTTATAAAAATAGGAACAACAATTATATATGTGCATATAAATGTAATAAGTTTCATTTTATATGCAAATGAATATTGAATCTTAATATTTTCACATAAGAAAGGGAAGAAACTTGTGAATCAACTATTCTTGTTTGCTCTTCTTAGGTAAATAACATTATGTATTATTATAAATATACAGATAAAATATGTGATTAAATAGTCTTGGAGAAACATCAGATAAGCTCCATCTCCAATGGATTCAGGGATATAAGGAGGTACATCTATCGCGAGACCCGGTACATCTGATCATTCTATTGAATATATGTCTACAGCATAAATAGGTAAAACAACCACAAGAGAAAATAAGAAAATTAAATATACACTTAAAGTTGAAAATTTTAATCAGTTTTTTCTTAACATGATTTTATTAAACCTTCTTTCTTTAGAGTTCGATTATTAATTAACAGAAGCCATACTTATTTAGTAGTTGCTTCTTTGTTTTTTGTTAAATATAATTTTTTTCCATCTTGAAAGAGTAAAATGCAAATGAAGAAGAAAATTATTATTGATAATATTATGTAAGCAACTAAAGCAATGAGAGGCATAGAAATATATGCGTTAAGTCCAAAGGAATTGAATATAAATTGAAAAACTAAACCAGTTATAATAATTGGAACAACAATTATATATGTGCATATAAATGTAATAAGTTTCATTTTATATGCAAATGAATATTGAATCTTTATATTTTCACATAAGAAAGGGAAGAAACTTGTGAATCAATTATTTTTGTTAACTTTTCTTAAGTAAATAACATTATGTATTATTATAAATATACATATAAAATATGTGAAGAGATAGTCACCTGCGAAATCCAGATAAGCTCCATCAGAATAAGTTTTATGTATTCCTTCTGGTAAATGTGGTAAACTAGTTTTATATAAATCTACAGCATAAATAGGTAAAGCAACCACAATAGAAAATAAGAAAATTAAATATGCACTTAAAGTTGAAAATTTTAACCAGTTTTTTCTTAACATTATTGTAAACCTTCTTTCTTTAAGATTAAATTATTAATTTCTTCACCAGTATATAATTTACCTTTATATTTAAACAGTCTTGGTTGTTTTCTTGCGTTTTTTGGTTTTAAACTTCCTATAGTGAAGATGCTTAAAATTAATTTTGTATTTTTCATAATATATCTCCTTACTTTTATTATATTCTTTTTAAGTAAAATAAAATAAATTATGGAAAAATATTCAACTTAATTTTTGATGCTTACTATAGAAATGCAACTAAAATGGTTTTAGTTTTCATTTAGCTTTTTTTGAGCTTAAATTTCTTTGTATATCAGATATAAGATTCCTTTTTTCATCTCTAATGCATAAATGAATGTATAATTAAATACCATACATTAATGAGGGGTATTATGTCGCTATTCAGAAGCTTAAATGCTAACTTATGAAAATATATAAGTAGTATTTCATTATCATCAATCGGGTCAGAAGCATTTAAATTAGCTTCTAGTTTATATATTTACAAAATAACTGGTGATTTCTGATTAGTTACATTGTTGTACTTATTAGTACAATTACCATCATTAATTATTTATGCAATCTCATCAAAACTTGTTAAGTTACTACCTGATAGAGTCGCTCTTCTTATTTGTGATATTGCTAGTTCAATATTGTTGATAATACCTTTAGGAACTTATTTTGCATTTATTAATAATTTATCTACACATACGTTTTCAATTATTTTAATTGTGACAAGTACACTTTTAGGAACTGTCCATTCCTATAGATTTATACACCTTAAGAATGTTCTTTACTTTTTAGCAAAAGATAAAAATGAGTTAAATAAATTCAACATTGGTAACTCATTTGCCATATCAATTGGATTAGTTTTATCTCCAATATTGTCACTTCTGCTTTATAAGTATTTACCTTTTTATTCTTTAGTTATTTTTAATATGCTAACTTACATATTATCAGGTTTACTTTATTGAAGTTTAAAATCTAAATCAGAAATGACTGTTTTTGTGGATAAAGCAAAAGCAAATGATAAATCACATAAGATTTTAAGTTCTAAATTTAAGTTATTTTCATGAATATTCATATTATCTTCATCCTTAGCAATTGGAATATTCTTATTTCCTAAACAATCAGGAGTTATTCAATTTTTCAAATGAGTTGGTGATTATAAATATGAGGATTGAAGTTTCTATTTCACAATTGTTTTAGCTCTATTAAGTCTAGCTGGTGTAATTGTTGTTTTCTTATTAAATAAATACAAAGTAAAAATTGATCTTAGATGAATAATTTTCGGGATGTTTGCTTTGAGCATCATTTGAATGTCACTTTCATTCATTTCAAATAAACAGTTTATTTTAATTAGTTATTTTTCGATTAACGCACTTCAACAATTGGTATTTAGTATGTTCTTACCAGGATTTTATAGTAAGTCATATCAATTATTTGAAAAAGAGAAGTTCCATTTACAAAATGGGTTATCAATAGTGTTTAGAATTATTATGTCTTCATTGTTAATAATTGCACTTACAGCAATTAACAATTTAGCTGGATACTTATGAACTTACATTACATATTCAGTAATAGTTATAGTTTGTGGAGTAATTGCTATAGTTTCATATACCAGAATTAATAAGTTGTATAAGCTCCCTACTATTAAAAAACTTGATAATTTATGAGTTTTCTAATTTAGGAAGATTAATTTTTCATATGAAATTCAAAGTAAAATGATGCAATTAATCTTTAAGCATTTTAAACATCGAAAAGAGATTATCGCATTTAATAAAATAGGATAAGAAAAGTAGATAGAAAATAAAAAATGTCTACTTTTTGTTTACGATAAAAGAAAGAATTTTGCGAGTAACTGGGTAATTAAAACGCTATCCAAGATTACATTTGATGATATCAGGGTAAAAAGTTTTCGAACTATGTTAAATTGAAAAACACCTCAACAATGTTGAGATGCTTTGAGCTTTTTCTATAAATTACCTATAAAACTTGTCTTATTTACATGTGAATGCAATGTTTTTCTTATATTTAGATTAGTTGATTTTAGAACTACCAAATTTTGTTGCTTTAAAATCTACATTATTCTTAATTTTTTCACCATTTTCATCTAATCAAATTTCTTTACCATTATAGTTATCTCAGGTTATAACATTAGCTGTCGCACTTAAACTTGTAACTTTTCCACCTGTTCTCGGGGTTACTGAATAGTCCTCAATAAAAATATATCCTTCATCAGTCTCTTGAAGAACATTTTGAGCTAATAAAATATCCAAAGTTCCCTTAATTGATTTCTCATAATATTTTTCTTTTTTAGGATTTTTAATAATTCTTGAACCTGCAAAGATTTTTACAGAACCATCTTTTTCATAAAGTTCTGCTTGAGCAATTTTCTCACCTTTAGAGTTTGCGATATGAATTTTGAAAACTTTATATTTTGTGTCATCAGCTTCGAAATATTTGAAAGTTTTCTTAAGTATTTCATTAGTTATTTTTTTAGAACGTTCTTCAATAGTCTGTGTATTTCAATATTCATATTTTAGAATATCGGTTTTCATAGCCCAATGGATGAATTTATTAATTTTAGCTTTCTTCTCTTCGAAAGGTAAATTACTTAGATATGAGTTTTCCTCTTTCTTGAATAAAGCTAAATTACCTATTCTATGCTTATGTGTTTGGTGATTATCTTTTGTAATGCCGTTTTCACCAATTCATTTTGCACCATCTTGAGGCATTAAATGTTCTATGCTTCACTCTTTTGGTTCAACGTCTTTATATGTGAATGTGTCATTGAATTGGATATGTATGTATATATTTTTTAGTAAACGTGCACGTTGATACATATTTGCTTCTAACATATAATCTTCAAGTTCCTTGTCAGTAGGCATACGTGTGGTTTTCCCGTTATTATCATTAACAAGTGAACTTCTGAAGGTATTTATAACGCTACTTTCATCCTTTCAATTCTTAGATTCTAACAGTACTAGTAGATTAATAAATACTTTATTAATACTCTGACTACCAAGATTTAATATTGCACGACGTACAAAATAAATATTTATACCTTTCAGTATTTCAAGGAATAAATCTTCCTGAGTTTCCAAGTTGGAAGCTCATTTTTTATAATTTTTAAACTCTACTTATATACTTAGTATATAAGTAAAAAATCAGAAAATTTTTATTTTTTACAATGATTACAATGATAATGGTGTATAATTAAGGTATGAGTAATTACATTTTATATAAAAGAAACAATCCAAAAGGTATCTATTTAGCAATTGGAATTTCAAAGGGTTATGGTAAAGGAATTGGTGATTTAGTTGGTCTAGGCTATTGAGACGAAATCAAAGATAAATATTCTTTGCAAAACATTGATGATTTAAAGGTAATCGCAAAATTAGTTCCATTTACAAACAACAAAGTTGAAGCAAAGAGCAAATTTTTTGAATTGTTAGAGCCAACATCTGTTGAAACCAATGTTAAAAATGTTGGAATTGATTTAATTTACAAAATTATCAAAGAACTCGACTTATTCAGTTCATTGCCAAAAAGCAAACACAAATCATTAGAAGAAGTTCTTGAATTTATCATTGGAACCAGAATTATTTTCCCGAGAAGTTACATTTGTCAATATAAAAACAAAAATGATTTTTCACACAATGTTGAAATTAAAAAATCATCAATTTATAACTATTTTGATACTTTTTTAACAAATAAAGAAACTATTTTGTTCAATCTTTACAATAAATTACAAGAATTAACTAATAGAAACAGTAAACAATTGCACTTTGACAATACAACTGTTTATTTTGAAAGTTTTTCAAGAAAAGGCGTGAGACAAAAAGGTTTTTCAAAAGATGGTAAGCATGATGAAGATCAAATTGTAATTGCGATGGCAACGGATAATAATGGAATACCTTTTCATTACAAAATTTTTGAAGGAAATACTGCCGATTCACAAACTTTAATTAAGTTTTTAATTGAAATGGAAAGAATTTACAAAATTAAAGACGTGTCAATTATTGCCGACAGAGGAATTAGTCAAAATGCTAACTTAAGATTTTTAGAACAGAAAGGATATAAATACATCGTTCAAAAACGTATTGATAACCTTAGCGAAGCAGACAAAAAATTCATCATTGAAGATAAAGATTATATGTTGGAACATGAAATGTTTTCAAAAAGCAGATTTGTGGAATCTGTTTGAGCAAACAATAGAAAAAAGAAAAGATTTAATCAAACTCTTAGAAAACAAATAGTTTACTTTAGCCCAGCAAAAGAAAAGCTTGACAGAATAAAAAGAGCTTTTTCGATATCAAAATATGAGAAAAAATCAATAAATAATGTAATTTGCTTAAGCGATCTTGTTCCAGAATATAAGAAAAAATATATGGATGTTGAAGGCAAAACAATTGCCAAATTAAATTACTCTAAAATTAAAAAAATAGCTGATCAAGATGGTTTCTATATGATTGAAACCAACATACCAGATTTAACAGCGCAAAGAGCTAATGAATTTTACAAACAACAATGAAAAATTGAAGAAGGTTTTAGAACATTGAAATCTTCGCTTGAAGTTAGGCCGATGTTTGTTCATAAAGATTCTCACATTCAAGCACATGTTTTCTTGTGTTTCTTAGCGTTGATTGTCTTAAAATACTCGATTTACAAACTTAAAAAGTTCTATGAAGATAATGGTGAAATTCAAAAAGTAACTATGAATATGTTTATAGATGCCTTAAAACTTATAACAATAACAACTAAAACTGTAAATGGTAAAGTTGTTGTTGAAATCATTAATAATTTAGATCCAAATCATTACGAATTAAACAAAATATATAAAGATTTTTCATTTGTTATAGAAAATCTATCATTGTAATTAAAAATACGAAAAAACGAAAACGCCTTATTTATAGGTGTTTTCGTTTTTTAACCCTTTTTAACTTAGAAACTCAGGATTTAATATTGCACGACGTACAAAATAAATATTTATACCTTTCAGTATTTCAAGGAATAAATCTTCTTTAATAATTTTCTCGTGAAGAAGTTTACTCATTTTGACAATTAAAGGTAATGCAGCGTCTGTATTTAAGTTTTTACTTAAAACCATTTCTCTTATTAGTTTTTATTCTTAAATATTGTTTTAGACGATATTTCTTTATTATCAATTAACTTTATGTATTTATATTGTTCTGAGTATTCAAGAACATCACTAAGAATTTCACTTAGTTTGAGCGTACCATATTCATTTTGATAATTCTTCTCGCAGTAATGTTTGAAATTATCATAAATCTTTGTAAAGTTAACAATTTCCAATTTTTTGATTTGTAAATAAATGAAAAAGAAATGTTCCATTATTTTAGAATCATTATTTAAGTTTTTCTCAATTTTTACTCAATACTTATCGTATAAATCTTTTTGCTCTCTATCAGTTTTCGCAGACATTAATATGTAATTTCTAATAAGATCAGCTTGAGTTAATTTAACTCCGGTTGAGTTGATGCTTTGGAATATTTTTTGTGGGTTGTCATTATCTTCGATTTTGACTGAGATAATAATTAATTTACTTAGTGAGTTTAAAAATTTATCAACTGTTTCAAGTTGAATTTTTCCTTCATTTTTTAATAGATGTTCCAATTCTTCTTTAATGTATTTATATGAAGAATAGACATTTGATGTATTCAATAAATTGATATCTTCTTTTGAATTAATTTCACCTTCAAGAATTTTCTTAAATGCGTCATTATCATCAACTAATGGATATAATCTGCATTGCTTCTCTTTTTTGTTATCTTCAAAGTATAGAAAATTATTATTAAGTGCTTCAATAACTTCGGTAAATTTTTCAGAATAGGAAACACTACTTAAAATATCTCTTAAAGCGAGAATTATTAGAAATGTTGTAACTAATCTCTGTTGTCCATCGACAACGTACATTTTAAATGCACCGTTGTTATCACTAAGAGGATTAAAATCAGCATTCTTGTCTAAATAATAGAAAAAGAAACCAATGAAATGTTGATAATCAGGATCGTTACTATTAAAGATGTCGATAATATCCTTAATATATGCTTCTACTGCTGGTTTCTTAGTTCAGGTATATTTTCTTTGAAAAATTGGAATTACATATTGAGTGTGAGGAGTGGAAGATTTTTGCTTAATTATTTCCATCATATTAACAACCGCCACTGAATTATTTGTCATATTTTCTCCTAAAATATAAGCATAAAAGTGATTCAAGATAATTAAAATACTGCTTATAAATAATATTTTAATAAATTATTCGAAAGCGTAATGAACTTAAATAGAAAAAAAGATGAGTCGAGAAACTCATCTAGTTTTAACATCCATGCGGTAGCTGTAGTTGCATTTGTTATATTATCGCAAACATTGATAGTGTGATAAATAAAATAAATACAAAAGAGATTGAATCTAATCTATCTAAAATACCACCGTGCTCTCTTAATAAGTTTGAGAAATCTTTAATTTCATTTCTTCTTTTTATGAGTGAAAATGCTAAGTCTCCACAAATTGCAAACATAGGAGCAAGGAAGATAAATAACAATAAATACACAAACATCATATTTAAGCTGTTAGCAGCATTATTTCATGGTGTCATCATTATGTGCATTAATGTTTGATTTTTGTCTGATGCTATTCCATAAGCTATTCCCATATATGCTAATGTAACTGCGATTGCAACAATAATTCCGACAATAGCGCCTTCAATTGTCTTTTTAGGACTAATAGCTGGAGCAAGTTTTTGTTTGAAAAACTTGTGTCCTAAAAATCTTCCACCGAAGTATCCTCCAATGTCGCAAGACATTGCAATGAATACAATTAATAAAATAACTTCAATTGCGTAAGTTTGCGCAAGCAATACCATAAATGATTTTAAGAAGTATGTTAAGAATGAAAAGATGAAAAAGAATGATAAAGCTTTAATTGCTAAATATTTGAGATTAATATTTTTAACAGTTAAAAATCTAATTAATACAAAAATTAATGTAATTGTTAAAGGTCATATTGCATCAAAGAAACTAAAAGCACCATAAGTAGCATCAGTAAAGACTAAACCAATTTCTAATATATTTTTATTAACCAAACTACTTTCTAAAGGTGTTATCCGAGTTGTTAAGAATTTAAGGAAGTTTGGATAAGCAAAGAGCAACCCAACTGCTATAGCAGGTAAAACTCATCTAAATATTTTATGATTTTGTAGATATGCTTTTGATAGTTCATAATAAATCCAAAAAGCAAATCCTGCAAAAATCAAAATAGACAATGTTCTTAAAAACCAAAATACTCCATCATTAAAGTTTTTATATAAATTAAAATCAAATGAGTATTTTGATACTGTTAAAAATATAACTAGAACAAGTCCGATAATTAGAGCAGGAATAACTCTATTTATTCAAAAAGATTTTTGTTCTTCTTTTTTCATTATTTCCTTTCTTAATCTTCAACTTCTTGAAGAAATTGAAGATACATATGCAAGTACCCTTCAGGTACAATGAATTTTTCAATATTAAATAAACTTTTATCAAAATATCTAGATCAACCACCAGAAATTATTGAGTTTTCTGGTTTATCAAATGAATATACATAACCTGATAATAAAGAGCTTAAACCATTTAAGATAGCTGTTTTTGTAGTTGTTCCTACTTTAGTTTTAGGTACTCTTAATTCACTTTCAATTATTTCAGGAGCTACAAATGGCATATCAAAAAAGTTCACTATTCTAGCTATTGAAACACTTTTAAGAATTAAGTTTTCCATTTTTAAATTAACTCAATATGTTCCTAATAAGTTAATTGAATCTTTTTTATATTTAATTGAGTTTATAAGTAATGCTGATAAGATATCAAAACCAATAGAACCTTTGTGTTTTATATTTTTATCAATTAAGTGAGACATCCTTTTAATAATTACTTTTTTATCATCGTTTAAGTAAACTAAATCATTAGACATAAAATTCAACTTACTTGCCATGACGAAGATAATGGTTTTACATAAATCCTCATCTGTATTAGTTGCAGCTACAAGGATTCTCGTGTCCTCAAGATCTTTAAGTATCTTAGCAAGCTCTTCGGTAAAAGCCAAGTAGTCAATAATTTTTGCCTTACCTTGTTTAATTTCATTTGTCCTTAAGTCGACTTTGTAATTAACTATTTTGATGAATGTGTTACCCAAATCCATAACAATATATTTTGATAATTTTTTCATAGTTATTAATTTCATTTTATAATTCTTAATTATATACTTTTAAAAAATAAAATTATGGAGGTACATATGAAAAAACCGATAAATATTGGACACACAAATAAGACATATATGACTGAAAATTCAATCTATCAAGAAAAAGTTTTTAATAAATTCAATCATAAGTTAGATTACGCATTACTTGAGAAATTTGATTTTGTACCTCGTTTAATTAATGAAACAGAAAATTCTGTTGAATGAGAGTATATTCAAACAAAACAATTGGTGTTTACAGAAGACGTTTTGACTCAAATTGCGAATAATTTTAAGACATTACATGATTCAAAGTTACAATTTCCTAAAACAAACGTAGCTTCAAGAGTCAAAGAGTATAGAAGAATTCTCAATGAAAGAGGAATTAAAATTGACGTTCTTAATGATTACTATAAGAGAATTAATTTAATATTAAAAAACTCTGAATCAAATAGACCATTACATAATGATTTATACTTAAACAATATTCTCCTAGATTTAAACGACAAAGTTTACTTTATCGATTGAGAGTATGCTTCAATGGGTGATAAGCATTTTGATTTAGCTTACTTTATTTGTGGTTCATACTTAAATAAGGAGCAAGAAGAGTTTTTCTTAAATGTTTATGATACATATTGAGAAGAATATTTAATTCAACAAAAAATATTAGTTTATTACTTAACAATTCTTTGAGTGAATGCTCAAGAAACAAAACCATTTGATGATACAGGTTTAATTGTGAAATTAAAAGAAACAGTTAAAGAATATGAATATAAGAAATCAACTAATACTTTTAGGAGATAGGGGGTAGAAGTTTCGCTTAACAGAATAAATTGTTATATTAGCAATTATAAGAGTTTATTAAATTACTAATTTTTAAAACTAAGATAAGAAAAGTAGATAGTGGTCAAAACTGTCTACTTTTCTTATCAGATTTTGAAATTCACGACTTTTTTACCATAATTCAATTTGCTAATTGTATTAAAACTATAATTTGAAATATAAAGAGTAATATGCTAATAAAACTGCATTTTATGAGGTCTTTCATTAGTTTTATAGGTCATTATTTTTTCTTTCAATATTTAAATTTTTAAAAGATAGTTAATAAAAAATACTATATATCAAATATAATAATATTTTATGACTTATACAAGGTGGTGAAGTAATGGAAGGATACAAAAATCAAAAATTTAATTTACTAGCTAACAAATTAAATTTACCTTATATCGCATCATTTTCGGATGCTAAAATAGATAGCAACAGCATTAAAATTGTTAAAAATTCAAATACAAATGAAGAAAGATTAGAGGTTACTTTAACTCTTTTAACAATTCCATCGCTTGAAGATTTAAGAACTTTAACAGTTGCAGCTATAAAAGAAAGAGTTAATTTCAAATTTAAATACGATAATAATGAATATTTATCAAGTCCATTAGTTCTTAATTATTTGGAATATGTAGTTAAGAAAACTCTTCTAGATAATAGTGGAATTGCAAGAGCATTAAGATTTCAAAATGTTAATTATGATGAACAAACAGGAAAATATTTAGCACATATTTTTGATTATCAAAATACTCCTGAATTTCAAGAAGAACTTAAGGTAGTTAATAAGTATATGAAAGAACTTTTTGGTTTTGATGCATTTGAATTGAATGTTAAAGTCAATACATTTGATTTAAAAGAACAAATCAACAATAACATCCTTCAAAATTATGACAAAATCAAAAATCAATTTAGCGATCATGAGACAACTTCAACTTCATCTAAAAAAGGTTCAATTAGCTATGATAAAGGAAGTTGAGGAAGAAGGCGTTCACCATCTAGTTATACAAAATACACAATTCAGGAAGTTCACGAACTTCCTTATGAAGATGAAACTACAAATGTTTCTGTAACTGGTTATGTTTATAAAACTGATGTTAGAGACACTAACAAAGGGTTAAAAATTCATAACATTTCAATTACTGATTATAATGATGCTATTAGTACAGTTTTCTTTGAGAGAGAAAATAATAAAGATGTTTATGTTCCAAAAATTGGAGATACAGTTGAAGCTATGGGTAGAGTTTCTAATCCATATGGTTCAACTTACAATGGTGTAGACAAGTACAATAAACAAATCACAGTTAACTCTTTTAGCAAAGTTGATCCACTTACAGAAGAACAAGAAGATTTGGCTTATGAAAAAAGAGTTGAGCTTAGCACAAGAACAAAAATGTCAACTATGGATGGACTTTTAAATGCTGAAGATATTGTTTCCATAGTTAAACAATATGGGCATTCAGCTGTTGCTATAGTTGATTCAAATGGTGTGCAAAGTTATCCAACTTTCGAGAAAGCTGCTAAAAAAGCTGGTATTAAACCGATTTATGGAGTTAGTTTTGATGTTATTTCAAAAAACCATAATTTCTTGTTAAATTATTCACCCGATAAAAATGCAGTTTTAGAGCAAGCTGAATTTGTTGTGCTTGATATTGAAACAACACACTTATCAGCGCAAACAGGAGAATTAATTGAATTTGGTGCTCAAATTGTTAAAGAGCATAATGCTTTTAATCATAAAGACTTACAGTTCTTTATTAAGGCACAAAAACCTCTTAGTGCTAAAACAATGAGCTTAACTAACATTACACAAAAAATGTTAGATGAAGAGGGGATCGAGTTAAATGAAGCTCTTGACAAAATTTATGATTTATTAAATAATAAAGTTTGTGTAGCTCATAATGCTAACTTCGACTTTAACTTTATTATCCAAAAGTTCATTGAGCAAGGGAAAAAAGTTCCAAACACATTCTTTGTCGATACACTTAACATTTCAAGATTGCTATTCCCTGAAAAACGTTCACATACGTTAGGGAACTACTGTTCATATTTACAAGTTAGTTATGATTCGGCAGTAGCTCACCGTGCTGACTACGATGCTGGTGTTCTTGCTAGTGCTTGAATTAAGTCAATTCAAATGTTAAAAGAGAAAGGTATTTTAACATTTGATGATTTAAACAATACTTATGAACCAAATGTTTACTCACATGTTAGATCAAATCAAATTTCTGTTCTTGCTAAAAACCAACAAGGAATTAAAGAAATTTCTAAATTAATCACACTATCATTAACTGAAAGATTCTTTAAGTCTCCTAAATTATTTATGGAGGACATTAAGAAGACTGAAAACATTTTAATAGGGTCAGGTGGACTTAAAAGTAGATTTATAGACAATATTTTTTATTCATCAGATATTGAAATTCAAAAGTCAGCGGAATTTGCTGATTACATTGAAATACCACATCCTAATGCACTAAAACATTACTTAGAACCACAGGAAAAATTTACTCAAGAAGAAATTTATGATGGTATTAAAAGAATGATTAATTGAGCGAATAAGCTTAACAGAATTCCTGTTGCAATTGGGGATGTTAGATATAAAAATAAATTAGATAAGGAAGTCTTCAGATGCCTTGTTTATTCAAAAGGTATTGGTAACTCTTCACACTTCTTATTTGACCATAGAAAAGTTGAATTTGAAGGAAGAAACTTCTTATTGCCTGATTTAGAGTTTTATACAACTGATCAAATGCTTGAGTCATTTAAATTCCTAAATGATGAGCAATTAATTAATGATTTAGTTATAGTGAATACAAACAAGATTTCTAATTTAATTGATCCAGAAATTAAAATTGTTCACGACAAACTTTATACACCTAAATTTGATGATTCAGCAGTTAAATTAAAAGAATTAGTTTATAAAACAGCGCATGAAAGGTATGGAGAAGTACTTCCTCAAATGATTGAAGAAAGACTTCAAAAGGAAATCACACCTATTCTTAAATATGGATTTGATGTTATTTACTGAATTTCGCATATCTTGGTTAAAAAATCATTGGAAAGTGGATATCTTGTAGGTAGTCGTGGAAGTGTTGGTTCATCTTTAGTTGCTACATTTGCAGGTATCACAGAAGTTAATCCATTACCAGCTCACTACATTTGTTCAAATTGTAAAAACTTTGTTTTAAATGAAGATTCTAATATAACTTCAGGATTTGACTTAGATGATAAAAATTGTGATAAATGTGGAACACTTATGAATAAAGATGGACACACCATTCCTTTCGAAACATTCTTAGGATTTGATGCTGATAAGGTTCCGGACATAGACTTAAACTTTGCTGGTGACTTCCAACCAATTATTCATAACGAAGTTAAGAAACTTTTTGGTGACAGTCATACTCTAAGAGCTGGAACTATTTCTACAATTCAAAGCAAAACTGCCTTTGGTTATGTTAAAAAAGCCAACGAAGAATATAACTTGGGTTATTCAAATGCTTTTGTTGATTATTTATCTTCAAAACTTGAAGACATTAAGCGTACAACAGGACAACACCCTGGAGGTATTTTAATTATTCCTAAAGAATTTGATGTTGAAGATTTTACACCTGTCAACTATCCTGCTGATGATACTTCAATCGATTGAAAAACAACTCACTTCGATTATAGAGCTATCCACGACAATGTTCTTAAGTTAGACTTACTTGGACACATTGACCCAATGGCAATTAGAATGCTAGAAAAATTAACTGGTTTAGATGTTAAAAAAGACATACCTAAAAAAGATAAAAGAGTTATGTCGCTTTTCTCAACTACTAAAGAATTAAATATCACACCTGAACAAATTGGCGGTGAACCAACAGGTGCTTTAGGTATCCCTGAATTTGGTACATCGTTTGTTAGAAAGATGTTGATTGAAGCACAGCCTGAATCATTTGCTGACTTAATTTCAATTTCAGGTCTTTCTCATGGGACTGATGTTTGAACAGGAAATGCTCAATCGCTTATTAAAGATATGGGATTATCATTAAAAGATGTTATTTCCTGTCGTGATGATATGATGGAATACTTAATGAAGAAAAATATTGAGTCTAAATTAGCTTTCAAGGTTATGGAACAAGTACGTAAAGGTAAAGGTGTAACGGAAGAACAAGTTGCAATATTAAAGAAAAACAATGTCCCATCTTGATACATTGATTCAATGCAAAAAATTAAATATATGTTCCCTAAAGCTCACGCTACTGCTTATGTTCTTATGGCTTGAAGAATTGCTTGATTTAAACTTTATAAGCCTTTAGAATACTACGCAACATTTTTCACAACTAGAGCAACTGAATTCGATTTACATGTAATGATGAACGACTTTAAGATTGAAAAAATTAATAAAAAAATTAAGGAAATAACCTTAATGAATGACAGAAAAGTTAAAGACGATCAGTTATTACAAACCTTAGAACTCGCAAGAGAAATGTATGCACGTGGATTAAGTATTTCAAACATCAGCTTAACTAAATCATTAGCAACTGAATGAGTTATAGATTATGAACATAATGCTCTTATACCTCCATTTACAGTTGTAGGTGGACTTGGTGAAGCTGTAGCAACTGAAATTGTTAATGCTAGAAATGAAAGTGAATTTGTTTCAAAAGAAGACTTTAGAAAACGAGGAAGAGTGAATCAAACTCTTTACAAGATATTGAATGAAGAATTCAAGGTTCTTGATGAACTAAATGAAACAAATCAGCTAACACTTTTTTAAAAATTAAAAAATAACTTTGATAAATAAAAGTTTTATAATATTAATGAGGATATCTTTATAGTATCCTCATTTTCTTTAAATAATTATTTAAACAAAAGGACAAAAATGAAAAAAATTAAATCATTATTATTAGCTGTTGCAGGAATCACAACAGCTATAGCACCAGTTGCTGCTATCTCTTGTGGACAAAAAGATTGATCATTCATCACAGAGGTTAAATTAAATGACAGAGTTACAAAAGAAGTTGTAGAAGATCCTGCAAAACCAGCTTTAAGAGCTATCGTTGTTACTGATGCTGGACATGTAACTGACAAATCATTTAACCAATCTTCATACGAAGGTTTATTAAAATATGAATATCAAGTTAGAGAACTTACTGGTGCAGCTTCAGCTGGAAGTAAAATGGAACCAGAAACAGGAAAATATGAAAGTGCATATAGTTCACTATTAGGTAAATATGATATTTGAATTTTATCAGGTTTCACACACAAAGAAAAAATTGAAGCATTCATTAAATCACACAAAGCTGAAATGATTGCAAAGAAAGTTAAAGTTATCGGAGTTGACTTTACAATTAATCCTGATAATTTAGATGGATTTGCCGACTTCTATGGATTAGAATTCAAAGTTGCTGAATCAGCATACATCGTAGGTAAAGCTGTTGCAGAATTTATCTCAACTGATGACTCATTCGCGCACAAAAGAAATACAACTTCATTTGGTGGTGGAGAATTTGATGGTGTTGTTGACTTTATTAAAGGTTACTACAGAGGAATTGTTAAATATAATTCAACAGTTTCAGAAGCAGATAAAAAAGTTAGAGCAACACAAACAGCGATTGACCTTGCTACAGGTTTCGAACCAAATGATGCCATGAAGAACGTAATCGAAAAATCATTAGCAACAAAACCAACAGTTATTTTACCAGTTGCTGGTCCAGCCACAACTTTAACGTTAGGTAAAATTAAGAGCAGTTCTGAATTAGAGGGAATTGATGTAATTGGTGTTGATACAGACCAATCAAAAATTTCTAAAAACTTTGCAGGAAAATTCTATACATCAATCACAAAGAATATTTCACAAGCTGTTTATGACACAATCATTTACATTACATATGGAATTGATACAAAAGGATTATTTACAGCTAAAGAACCAACTAAATCATTTAATATTAAAGGTGATTTCAAACAAGGATGAGTTGGTTATGCAAAAAGTACATTAAAAGATGAAGCTAAAAGAGCTAAATTAAATGAATTATTAGCTAAATCTGAAACTGAATTTAGAGCATTATCAAATGAAGATATTAACTTTATCTCTTCATACAAATTAAATTCAACAGATTCTGATGATATGGCTCTTAAAGCTTTAGTTCAAGCACTTGCAGCTGAAATGAACAAATAGTTTAATAAGTTCATTTATAACCATATACACACCAGTTTTGGTGTGTATTTTCTTATTTTCTTTGAGAGAAAGAAATATTTTTAAAAACGGGAATATTTTAAAAAAAAGAACAATAAAAAATATATAATTAAAATGTAAATAATAGACCTTAAATTCTATTATTTATTTTTTTTAATATATTAAAAACACAAGGAAAGATATGAAACAAAACTTTTATGCAATAGAGTTTGATAATATTTCTAAATCTTTCGGTTCTATTAAGGCTAACCAGAATATTAGCTTTAAAGTAGAAAAAGGCACAGTTCACGCTTTAATTGGTGAAAATGGTGCCGGAAAAAGTACTTTAATGTCTATATTATTCGGGTTGTATGAACCTGATGAAGGAATTATCAAAGTAAATGAAAAAGAAGTTTTAATCAAAGGTCCTAATGATGCTAATAGATTAGGTATTGGTATGGTGCACCAACACTTTAAACTTGTTGATGTATATACAAACCTTGAAAACATTGTTTTAGGAGCTGAGGATAGAAATAAATTTACTAGAATCATTGATTTTAAGCCGGCTATTGAAAAAATCAAAACAATTCAAGAAATGTTCGACTTACATTTTGATCTTAATAGACTAACTGGTAAGGAAACAGTTGCAACTCAACAAAAAGTTGAGATTATGAAAATGTTATATCGTGATTCAGATATCTTAATTTTCGATGAACCAACTGCTGTTTTAACAGATCAAGAAATTCAAGGTCTATTGAATACGTTTAAATTGTTTAGAGAACAAGGAAAAACAATTTTATTTATTTCTCATAAACTTGCCGAAATTAAAGAAGTTGCTGATAATGCAACAGTTTTAAGGCATGGTAAGGTTGTAGGAAACTTTAAAGTAGCAGATGTTTCTATTGAAGAAATGGCTAGCCGTATGGTTGGTGGTGATGTTGAAATTATTAGAAATGAATACTCAGACACATCACAAAATGAAGTTATTTTCAAATTAGATAACATTTCTACAGATGGTGAAAAACCATTAAAAAATGTTAATTTAGAAGTAAGAAGTGGTGAAATTGTTGCTATTGCCGGAGTTGAAGGTAATGGGCAAACTGACTTAGAAAAAGTTGTTAGTGGAATGATTAAACCAACAACAGGTCAAATCCTTTATAAAAAGACACCACTTGTTAAAGAAAGAATGCAATCAATCCAAAAATCAAAAACAAGAAAAAATATAATCATGTTATTGGTTTCGTTATTTGTATTCTTATACTCAGGATTAGGTTTATTAGCTGCATCTAATTATGCAGAAAACTCTAATGCTGCAATCATGAATATTGGTGGAGGAATGCTAATTGCATTTAGCATAATTCTTCTTATATTGATTTTATTTTCAATATATGGACCACAATTTAAAGAAAAAACTATTTTTGCAAGGTCTAGCTTACAAAAAGAAATGACTAAGAAACAATATGTTGTTTTCAAGTTCACATTCATCTCAGTATTCTTGTTTGCTTTAATTGCCTTGCTATCTGTTTTTGGAATTTTATCATTCACAAAAACAGCTTCAATAATTGCATTAGTTTCTGGACTTATCGGAATTTGCTTATTAGTATTAACAATATGCTTATTATCAGTTAACAAATTATTGAATTTCAAAAATACATATAAAAAACTTTTAAACCGTAACAAATCATTCGTTACATTATCAAGTTTTTCTTTATCATTTGCAACTATTTCAATAGTCTTAGCAAGTGTTGTTGCATTTTCATCAGCAACTGCAGTTATTATGGGATTAACTATCTTATTCACTGTTTTATCATTTATCTTTACAGTAAGTGCATTAGCCACATATTTCTACTTATCAGATATAAATGAAAAACCAGAGAAAAATGATGACTTCTTAGTTATTAATGAATTATCAGTTTATGATATTTCTAAATTAGGTCTTTCATTTATTCCGAGTGATAGACATAAACATGGATTGGTTCTTGATTATAATATTAAAAACAACACTGTTTTACGTAGACTTTGAGATAAAAAATACAATAAATTTGGTATTTTTAACTCTAAGTCAGTACAAGAAGATACAGAAGATATTATCAAGAAATTTGACGTTCGTGGAGCAAGAAATGGATATTCAATGTCCAGATCCCTTTCAGGAGGTAACCAACAAAAATTCATTGTAGGTCGTGAAATGAACTCACCACATGATTTCATTTTAATCTTACAACCAACACGTGGACTTGATGTTGGAGCCATTAAAAATATCCATGAAAGAATACTTAAGGAAAAAGCTGAAGGTAAAGCAATCTTATTAATTTCATATGAATTAGATGAAGTTCTAGCTTTAGCTGATAAAATCGCCGTAATTAATACAGGTGAAATTTTAACTGTTAGAGAAGCTAAAGACCTTACAAGAACAGAAATTGGAGTTTATATGGCTCATAAAAAAGGAGGTGAATAATGTTTACATTAACTGCAAATAAAGTTATGAAAAACTTTATGTTTGAAGACAAAAAATCAGCAAGAAGAAAACTTTATTCATCTTTATGAGCTGTTGTAATTGGTTTACTATTTGCATCAGTTATTTATTGAATTAAGGGTATTGTATCTGGTGTTGATACAAGTATCTTTAGTTTTATTCAAAATGTTTTCAATTTTGCATTTAGAAAAACTTTATTCAACAATACTTTATTACTTATTGTTTTCTTTTCATTAACTGGTTTCTCAGTTTCTATAGCATTTAAATCGGGACTTTTTAACATTGGAGTTGCCGGTCAAATGATGCTACCTGGAATTTTATTCTTTGCTATTTTAGCAGGGACAAGAGTTATACCGGAAGATGTTTCACTAGGTTTCTTATTTGGAATGTTATTTATGAGCATTCTTATAGGAGCTATCATTGGAGCAGTCCCAGGGATTTTGAAAGCATACTTCAATGTACATGAAGTTATTTCAACAATTTTTCTTAACTGAATTATTACTTTTATTGGTATTTGATTATTTACTGATTCAAACGAAATATTCATGCCAATTACAAATACAGATGTAAGAACTTGAATCGGATTAGAACACGGTGTTTCAGGTAGTCTTATATTAACTAAATTAGACAATCAACTTGGTATTAGTGTTGAAAAATTATTTATTTACATTGGACTTGGATTAACTGCGATATTAGCATTAGTAATTTGATTTGTATATTCAAAGACAACACTTGGCTACAAAATCAAAATGGTTGGGTTAAATAAAACTAATTCAAAATATGTAGGAACTAATGAAAAATTAGTTACAACTGCTGTCATGGCAATTTCTGGAGGATTAGCAGGTCTTGCTGGTTTCTTCTATATTGTTATTTGACAAAAGCAATTAATCATTAAACCACAAGCTCCATTGGCTGTTGGTTTCGAATCAATTGCTATCGCGCTTATTGCTCTTAATAATCCATTTGGTGTTATTGGTGCTTCATTCTTATATGCAATATTACAAAATTCACAATTAACATTTGCTTTTGATACAAGCAATGGGCCAACTGTATCAAAAGATTTCTTCCCAATTATTACAGGTATCATTATCTTTATGGCAGCATTATCAGTCATGTTCTATAAACTTAGACCAATGCATTATATTTGAAAACAAATTGTATTAATGTGTCATAAAGAATATTGACAAAATTTTGCAATATATCATAAATTCACGACAAGATCACATGTCAAAAAATCTTTCAGAAAAGCAAGAGCATTATATGTTGAAAAATTACTTTCTGAAAATTCAGAAATTTCAAATAAAGAAATTGATGAGAAATGTAATGCATACTTCAATGATTGAGTCATTGAATATAATAAAATGGTCGCAGAAAATAGAGAAAAAATAAACTCTCTTATTTCTGAATTACATGAATATAAAAAACAACAAAATAAAAAATTGCAAGATTTATCAACAAAATTACAATTTAAAGAATTTTATTCTGAACAATTAAATAAATTTGTTGAATATTGATCAATTAATGAACATGTTAAAGAATTAGATAATAATTCTCCTGCATACTTAAGAGCCTTAATGTTGGCTAAAGAAAAGGCTCATGCTGACTGAAGGTTACATGTTAAGGAAAATTATTTAGCAATATTTAATTCTGAGAAATTTAAAATTTTAGAGGAAGTTTCAAACGAAACAAAAAGAGTGGAATTTGAAATATTGGAATTAAAATCAAAAATTTCTAACACATCAATTAAAGATGAAATAAAAGTACTTCGTAAGTACTCAAAGGCAAAACGTGCAATATTTGCTAAATATAAACAAAATTATGAAAATAGAGTAGCTCAATTAATTGTTACTTTAAAAGGTCATTCAGCAGAAGAAAGAATGGCGATTTATGATGAGATTTCAAAAGAGAAATTTGCATTACAAAAAATTAGAACTGATTTAGGACTTGATGAATACTTAAGTGCTGTTCAAAAATCAAAAACACTTAGATCTTCAAGAAAAACTGTGTATGGTCAAGTTAAGACAAAAATTTACAATGATTTTATGCTTAAACATTTTGTTAATCCTTGAGATAACAGAGTAAAAAGAATTCAAGATCAAAAAGCAATAAATACTGAAGGGGATAATTAATATGGAAACAGTAATTGGTTATACAGTTTTCTTCTTCTGTTTACTTTTATTAGGTTCAATATCAGGTATTTTCTCTGAAAGAGCAGGAATTGTTAACATCGCTATTAATGGTTTCATGGTTTTTGGTGCGATAATGTATGCTCTTTTCAGTACGATTATTACAGATTTAATATTTAAACAAACAGAAACATCAATGTTTTGACAAATTCCAATAACATTATTGACTGTTGGTGCGTCAGCATTATTCTCATTATTATTTGGTCTTGCGACAATTAAGTTAAAATCAAATCAAACAATTTCAGGTTTTGCTATCGGATTGTTATCAACAGGTATAGCTGCGTTATTAGTGTTATTCTTGCTTGAAATTCAAGATAGTGGACAATCTATAACATTTTGAGATAGAGGAGAATTAGCATTATCTTCATCTGTAGGTTCATATAAAAATATTGTGTCATTTAAGACATTTATCACAATCGTAGTAGTTTTCGCTTCATGATTTGCTTTAAGAAAAACTAAATGAGGTTTAAGATTTAGAGCTATAGGTGAAAATCCACAAGCAGCTGATGTTGCTGGAATTAATGTTAACAGAATTAAATGACAAGCAGTTATTTTAGCAGGTATGGTTGCAGGTTTAGCAGGTTCATTCTATGCACAATGTAATATTGAACCATTCTCAATATCAAAAGATGTTCAAGGTTTAGGTTTCTTAGCATTAGCAATTATGATTACATCTAGATGAAGAATTTCGATTTCTATCTTTGTTTCACTTGTATTCTCATTTATGTTATCATTCTCATTCTATGGAACATCTTTATTAAAACTTGATAAATACTCTGGTTTATTTAAAGCATTACCATATGCAATCACACTTATCATAATGATTTTCATTTCAAAAACATCTTCACAACCAGCTGCTGCTGGTATCCCATATGATAAATCACAAAGATAATGTGATATAAGAAACGAATTTATAAAAGTAGTGAACAAAAAATTAAATTGTTCACTATTTTTTTTATTATTATTTTGTAATACTCAACTAAATATTATCTATAATCTTCATCTTCCTCGGTATATTCATCATCTAAATGTACTTCATGAAAGTCATTACCCCCTCCTGAAATCACTACCTGTCTTACCTGTAACAATATTAAAGTGACTTTTTTCTCATTCGTGTTCTTCGGCATAACAAGGTTTATAATCAAAATGGAAATATTTCGGTATGCGAGGGTCGCTAGGTAGGTATAATTTTAAATTGTCTGAATTACTGTTATTTTCGAAGAATAATCATGGATTAACAAATCCTAATTCTATAACACACATTTTAACTTGTGATTGAGTTGTTTTCTCAAGAATGCCTTCATCATTTACTAAATGCGAAATACACACCTTCTCAAAGTATTTCATATACAAATCCTTTGTGTATGAAATCGTAGACTATCTGAAGCTATCTAAATCCTGAACTGCGATTGTTTCTAAATCGTTATTTGTAGTAGCACTTGCTTGATATACCACCAATAGATGCTGATGCTATTGTAGAAAACCCTAATATAGAAAAAATTTTTTTAATTTTTCATTTTTTAAACATAAGATAACCTTTCTCTAAAATATTATTTTTGATTTATTTAATATATCCTGTTTATATGCCTTATCAAGATTGTGGATCACTTTTTAATAAGAAAATATTTTATTTTTTTCACATTCGTGAAAAATTAAGAAAAAGTTACTTGTATGTTTAAATATCCGACTAACTAATATGTTTAAATTTGTAAAAAACTATATAAAATATTAAATTATGTTTAAGATAAGAAATTTAAGTAAAAATACGTGAAAAGGACTAGCTCATATTATTTGATCTAACTCAAATTATGATGATAATTTATCTCCATATTCTAAGAGAATTCAACTTTTTTCATACATTTATGCAGCTATAATAACATTTGCTTGTTTAGTTTCTTTCTTTTCACTGATTACAGTTAAAGAGGGGCCGAACAAAGCTCATTTTGATCGTTTTTTAGTTGTTGTCCAAGTCATTACATTCTTTATATTTATAGTAGATTACTTTCTACACTTTATTACTTACAAGTATTTATATACAGATGGAAAGACTAAAGTCTGAAAAATCGTACTGAAGTATATTTTTTCATTCAATGGAATTTGCATTTTATTCTGTATTTTAGCTTCACTCTATGCAATCAGTTTTATTATGCCTGCATCAGAAGAAATTGCATATAACAAAAATGAAGAAGCAAAAATTTTCCATTTATTTAAATCATTTAACGTATTTAAAATTATCCGTTTCTTCTTTGTTTTAACATTATTTGCACCATTCCAAATTATTATTAATGTGTTTAAAAAACAAAGACAGATATTAACTTACATTTTTATATTAATCCTTATTTTAATTTTCTTATTTGCTTTATTAATTTGAAACAATGAAAAAAATCACTTAAAACAATCTCAAATTCAATACATCATTGATCACAAATGAGATCAAACATTTAATTTAGAGTATTTCAAAGAAATTAATAATCAAGAATACATTCAAAGAATACAAGATGCAACAACATCTCACGATAAAGCTGTGGTTATCTTTGATTATTTATCATCAGTAAGTTATGCAGATTTACCAAATGACAATATTATTGGTTATATGGATGGATTTTTAAGTCTAGAATCAGGTTACGTAACTACATTTGGTTCATCTTTATACTATGTAACAATTACACTAACAACAATTGGTTATGGCGATTTTACACCTCATGCATCTATAACAAGAGGAATTATTTCATTCTTATCATTAATGTCTGTTGCAATTATTGCTATTCCATCAGGTCTTATTGCTGGGGCATTTTTAGTAGAAATGCAAAAACATATTTCAACTACAGGTAACAAAAAATCAAGATTCGGATTTAGAAAAAAGTCAGATGATGCTGATAATCAAACAAATCAATCAAAATCTAATGGACCTGCAACAACTTCAGCAGAAAACTCACAAAATACACAAGAAACTCGAAAGGAACAAAATGATTAAATTAGGATCACACATAGGATTTAAAGCTCCAAATTATTTATATGCATCAGGTCAGGAAGCTATTAGTTATGGCGCTAACACATTTATGATTTATTTAGGAGCACCCCAAAATACAAACAGGGTTGATGTATCTAAATACAATTTAGAAAAATATGAAGAAGAGTTTTCTTCGATTATCCCTAAAGAGGATATTATTGTTCACGCTCCATATATTGTTAACCCGGCCAATCCAGAAAAATCAACTTTTGCTAAAGATTTCTTAATTCAAGAAGTTCAAAGAATGGAAAAAGCAGGATTCAAATATTTAGTTCTACACCCCGGTGCAGCAGTTGGACACCCAACTGAGGAAGCACTAGATACATTAATTGACACTTTAAATGAAATAATTAAAAATACAAATAATGTTGTTATTTGTATTGAAACAATGTCTGGAAAAGGTACTGAAATTGGTGTTGATTTTGAACAAATTGCTTATGTTCTTAAATGAGTTAACTCAGATAGAGTTCAAGTTTGTTTAGATACTTGCCATATGTGAGATGCAGGTTATGATCTTCAAGAATATGAAGAATTTAAAAAAGAATTACTCAAATGAGATTTACTTAAGAGAGTTAAGGTTATCCATTTAAATGATTCTAAACACGAAATTGCTTCGCATAAAGATAGACACGCGAATATTGGTAAGGGAGCAATTGGATATGAAACATTAAAACAATTTGTTCATGATCCTGATTTTGATAATATTCCAATAATCCTTGAAACACCAGTTCCAGAAACTGGACCAATTTATAAAGAAGAAATTGCTTGATTATTAGAAAAGTAATAATTTAAAGTTAATAAATAACACTTAATTATTGGACTTAAATACTTTTTGTATTTTTCAGTTATAGTTTATAATATATAAAAATATTTATAAATATTAATTTTCATTCAATGTAAAGGAGAAAAAATGGCTAGAGAAGGTTTCACATTAGTGTGTGTTGAATGTAAAATGGAAAACTACATTTCAAAGAAAAACAAAAAAACACACCCTGAAAAAATTGAGTTACTTAAATTTTGCGCAAAATGTAACGCTCACAAAACACACAGAGAAAAGAAATAGTCACATTTTTCTCTATAATAATTTCTAATCTAGCATCTGCTAGATTTTTATTTAAAATGCATAAAAGTTTTATAATTATTAAATCATTAACAATCAATAGGAGATAACTATGGACAGAAGAAGACTAGACCAAATGTTTGAACAAACAGGAGCTGAAGTTTTAATTTCAGAAGCACCTCAAACAAGATTATGATATGCACACGTTCAAACATCAGATGGATATATTGCGATTGAAAAAGATAAAGCAACATTATTTGTTGATGGAAGATACATTGAATACGCAACAAAGCATGCTAAAAATGTTGATATTGTTTTAATCAAAGGAAACTCAATGAAAGAGTGATTTGATAAAAGAAACTTCAAGAAGATTGTGTTGGAAAAAAACTACTTAACAAAAGAGGTTCAAGACAGAATTGTATCAATGGTGCAACCTGAAGAAATTTCATGAGTTGATGCTCAAGATTTAAGAATTGTTAAATCAGCTGAAGAACTTAAATTAATGCAAAAAGTAATTGATATTTCTCTATCAGCACTTGAAGAATTTAAACAATGAGTTAAGCCAGGTATTTCTGAAAAAGAAGCTGGAGCTTATTTAAATTATTTACTTAAGAAACACGGTGGAGATAAAGAAGGATTTGATGAAATAGTTGCAACAGCTTCATCGTCAGCCGAACCACACCACCATACAACTGATAAACTTATAGAGGAAGGTGAATTACTTAAAGTTGACTTCGGTGCTAAATATAAGGGATATACAGCAGACATTACAAGAACATGAGTTTTAGGAGGTGAAGATAAAGTTAAAAATCCTAAAGCACTTGAAATCTTAAACATTGTTAAAGAAGCCGCTGCAGCAGGTAGAAAAGCTGTAAGACCTGGTATTAAAGCTTGTGAAGTTGATAAAGTATGTAGAGATTACATTGCTTCAAAAGGGTATGCAGATTACTTCTTACATTCAACAGGACACGGATTAGGAATTGATGTTCACGAATGACCATCAGTTTCACCTCATTCACAAACTGTTTTAGAACCTGGAATGATTATTACAGTTGAACCTGGGATTTACATTGAAGGTTTAGGTGGAGCTAGAATTGAAGATGATGTTCTAGTTACTGAAAATGGTCACTATGTATTTTCTAGACCAAATGAACAATAATAACAATAATTCGCAAATAAATCATGATGGATATTTACAAGTAGATTCTATCCATCAAATTTATTTCAGTGTTAGCGGTAATCCAGATGGATTACCTGTTTTTATAATACATGGTGGACCGGGTGGTCAAAGTTCGCTTAAATCGCTTGAATTCTTTGATCTAAATTGCTATAAAGTTATTATGTTCGATCAAAGAGGTTGTGGTAAATCAAAACCTAGGTTTGAACTTCAAAAAAATAATACTAATCAATTAGTTGAAGATATAAGAAAACTCAAGGAACACTTAAATATAGATAAAATGATCCTGTTTGGTGGCAGTTGAGGAACAACTTTATCTCTAGCTTATGCAATTAAATATCCTGAAGATATATTGCACTTGGTTTTACGTGGAATTTTCTTAGCTAGACAAGAAGATGTTGATTTTCTTTATGAAAAAGGTGCTTCATTTTTCTATCCAGAAAAACATAATGAATTTGCTTCCTATGTACAAGATGTAAGTGGAAATAGCATTTTAGAAAAATACTATTCATTATTAACTAGCGATGATTTAGAAAAAAAATATAAAGCAGGTAGAGCTTTTGCAAAATGAGAAGAATCAATTGTTTCCATAAATCCTAAATTATTTGAATCAACTGATGAAGATGATTATCAAATTTCACTAATGGAATCACATTATTTTGTAAATAAATCATTTTTACCATCGGATAACTATATATTAGAGAATGCACACAAAATAAAACACATTCCAACAGATATAGTTCACGGAAGAAATGATATCGATACAAGACCTATTGGTGCCTATTTACTATCTAAAGAATTAGACAATTGCAACTTGTATTTCATAGAACAAGCCGGGCACACACAGTGGGATATAAACAATAAAAATAAATTAATTCAAATATTTAATGAACTTAAAGAGGCGTATAAATAATTAAAAATCCAAGATGCATGTCTTGGATTTTTAATAATTTTTATTTGCTTTATTAAAATGTGTTATAATAGTTTCGAACCAAATAAATACCGAAATAAAAAATATAAAAATAATTTTGAAAAAATAATTTTTATGTATAATATATTAGCAAATCAAAATGCCGATTTAGCTCAGCGGTAGAGCAGCTGGCTGTTAACCAGTTGGTCGTTGGTTCAATCCCAATAATCGGCGCCATTTATGGTCTGTTGGTGAAGCGGTTAACACACATGGTTTTCATCCATGCATACACGGGTTCGATCCCCGTACAGACTGCCATTTTTGGAAGATTAGCTCAGCTGGGAGAGCGTCGCCCTTACAAGGCGAATGTCATGGGTTCGAGTCCCTTATCTTCCACCATTGCCGTCTTAGCTCAGTTGGTAGAGCAACTGACTTGTAATCAGTAGGTCGTAGGTTCGAGTCCTATAGACGGCACCAAGCATGGTGTTTTTTTTATGCCTTTCAGCAATAAAAATATGCGCGAATGGTGAAATTGGCAGACACGCTAGATTTAGGCTCTAGTGCCTTACGGTATGAGGGTTCGAGTCCCTCTTCGCGCACCATTAAAATATTGTTTTAATATAAAATAGTCGAATAAATCATCACGCAACAAAATGTGTGATTTTTTTATTTCATTTAAATATGAGAATTAAAACACAATATGGTCACTATGATGGTTTTAATATTCATGTGATCGATGCGAAAAGAGGTATCAACTCAAAATCAGATCGTAGAGGTATAGTTTAAGAAGTAATTATCACAAATTATGATATTTAATTAGTAAGATTATTTTCTAAATAAACAAAATGAAAAATATTTGCTTTTCTAATTTAGTTCAACCACTTTACTGAAGTGACTTTTTAATTTTTTACATCTTGTACACTATGTAAAAGGTGTTTATTATGATCATAAAATAAAGTAAAATAATAGTTATGTATAAACACGAAATTAAGGAAATAAAATCAAATTTAAAAAAGCTTAAAGAAGAAATATTAAACAACAGAGAACTAATTTATGAAGCTCTCAAAAAAGATTTAAATAAAAATCCCTTAGAAGCTGAAGCCACTGAAGTAGGTCAAGTTTTAAATGAACTTAATTTATATATTAAAAAGCTAAAAAGATGATGAAAAAATAAAAGAGTAATAAACTCAATTCAGACTTTTTACAGCAAGACATACATAAAAAGTGAACCATACGGAAATGTTCTAATTGTATGTCCTTGAAATTATCCATTCAATTTATCTCTCATTCCTGTTATTAATGCAATAGGAGCAGGTAATAATGTAATATTGAAATTATCTGAATTATGTCCTAACACGAATCAAGTTGTTAAAAAGATTTTAACAAGTGTTTTCAATAGTGCACAAGTCAAAATCTATGAAGGAGACAAGGAAATAGTTGAGCAAATTTACTCTGAAAATAAGATTGATTTTATTTTCTTTACAGGTTCTGAAAAAGTTGGACAAATTTATTACAAGAAAGCTGCTGAATTATTAATTCCATGTGTATTGGAATTGGGTGGAAAATCGCCTTTTATTGTTGGATACACAGCAGATATGGAAGAAGCAGCTAACAAATTGGTTTTAGGAAAATTACTTAATGCAGGTCAAACATGCATTGCGCCTGATTATGTATTAGTGCATAAAGAGAAAAAAGAAGAGTTAATTCAGGAAATTAACAATTCATACCATTCTATTTTTAAAGAAAAAAATGCTATGAATAAGGATATTGTAAGAATTGTAAATAAGGAACATTATGATAGATTAGTTAAATTAGCGCCACAAGCTAAAAGAAATGAAGAAACATTACAATTCGATTTAAATATCTTAGAATTATCAGATAATACAACTCAGAAAGTTATGTCTGAAGAAATTTTTGGACCATTGTTGCCTATTATTACTTTTAATGAGTTAGACGATGCAGTTAAATTTGTAAATTCAAAATCTGAACCATTAACAGCTTACTTGTTCACGAGAAATGGTTATGAAATTGATAAAGTAACTAATGAAATTAAAGCTGGTTCAATAGTTATAAATGATATACTTTTACAACTACAAAATAGACGTTTAGCATTTGGAGGTAGAGGTAAAAGTGGAATCGGTAAGTATAGAGGTAAAGCTGGTTTTGATACATTCACACACAAAAAACCTGTAATTTATAAAACACAAGTCTATAAAGAAAAGAGAACTTTAAAGATATTGCAAAATAAACCAAAAATACTCAAACTACTTCAAATTTTCAATAAATGATATTAGACATTTAGACCTACTAGATAGGTCTTTTTTATTTATTAAATTAATAATTTAATAAATAGGAATTATTATAAAATTAATAATATGAAAACAAAGGTAACAGCTAAGCTTATGTCGTCATTATCGGAGTGAGGACTATTACGTAAATGAACTATTAAGAATATGGTTTTTATAGCCATCTTGATTGCTATATCAGTTAGCTTTACCGTTGTTGCAGCTCAGTTAATGCCTATTGTTAATATTCCATCATTCAAATTCTCATTTATAGGATTACCTGTAAAAATCACAGGTTTTGTTTTTGGGCCTGTCATTGGAGTTTTTGTTGGTGTTGTGTCAGATTTATTATCGTTACTTTTTGTCCCACCTGTTGGTTATAACCCAATGTACACTCTAGCGACAGCTATTAACGGTCTTATTTCAGGTATCTTTGGACTTTACTTTGTGTCGTTTTTACAATATGCTTTCAGTAAGGAATATAGACTTGAAAGAATTTCAATTAAAATTACTTTATTAGCTCAGAAATATAGAAAGCTTTCTAAAAATGAAGCTACTATGGAAAAAGCTATTAAAGTTGGCGATAAGTTAATTAAACTTAATTCAAAAAGAGCATTCATTAGAGATGATAATTCAAAAGACATCTTAAAGAATGTTTATACCACTGCAGCAGTCTTTTTAATATCATTGGTAATTATTATAATAACTTACTATGTAGGTTTTTGAGTTCCAGATAAATATATTGAAAAAGGTTTAATTCCAAATCGTTGAGGATTACTTGCTTTAATGATCACAGGGATGTCATTATTACTTATTTTCATAATTGTCGCAAGATTCAAAATGAGGGTTGAGCGATTCTTAATATTTGTCCCGATCATAGTGTTCTCTGCTTTCTTGGAACTTATTAATATACCAATCTTATCTCTTGGGGATAATATGAGTTTAGGAAATGGAGAAACAAAAGATATTTTCTTATGAATAACTCAACATATTATTTCCAGTCCTGTCAAGATTTGATTTAACGTTTTTGTTATTTACTATTCATATTCAATTATTATTAAGTTGATTAAGAAAAATTCAAAATTAGGATACTAATGAAAAATAAAGATCTTCAATTAACAATTTCAAATATCTTTATAAAAAAGAGTGAGGAGCAAGATAAATGGCCTTACTCTTCTATTTCTATTCCTGAAATTCAAATCTATTCTAATTCAAAAACAGCCTTCTATATTTCCAAAGATAACAAAAATTTAACTTATCAAAAAGTTAGAAACTTCGAACTTAAGGACAAGAATTCATTTTTAACCCTATATAACTACAATAAATTAATTGATGAAGCAGATAGATACGATAATACTAATGATTTCACAAATAGAAAGAAAGATTTAGATTATATTAGTGACTATTTTGACCTTCTTAATATTAGTGATGACGATGATAACAATATTCCTTTAGTCGATATTTGACTTAGTTGTTTATCAGTTGTTAAGAACAAAGATAAACTTTTAAAAGAACAAAAAGTTTATGAGCAATTCGCTCACCCACTAAAAAACCTAACATATGGACACATAAGTGATTTCATTAACCACTTTAGCGAACTTTCAGATAACTTCAACGGTGACTTATCACACTTTTTCAACGCTGCTAAAGAAGCGTTTGTAAAAAAAGATAAACAAAACAAAGAAGTTCAATTAGGAAACATATTTTTCATTGCAAATGAGTTTAATAAAAACTTATTTAAAATCTTTATTGACTTATTCAAAGTAGTTTCAAAAGAATTTATAGATGTCTTAAACAACGTTGAAAATAATGCATTAAGTGATAAAAAAACTAAAATTCAAGAAAGTGAATACAAACTTGAATTTATTGAAAAGATTAATAGCACAAGTATTGCAAAAGTAGAAAACGATCTCAAAATTAGAGACTTAAAGTTTGAGATTGCATTTTACAAAGAATATAAAGAACAACTCAAAGCTTATTCTCGGAAATACATTTTTGCAACTATTAAACAAATTAAAAAACAAATTAATGTTTTTGAAATTCAATCAAGAATTGCAGTCTTTAAAAGTCCTGAATATTTTGATTGTATAAAAGATATTTTAATTAAAAAACAAGAGCTAAAACTTTGAGAGCAGAATTATTGAAATCTTAGATTCTTGAAGAAAGAAGATTTAGAACACCTTAAATCACAAATTGAGTCTGAAGTCAATATTTTCATCAATAAAAACTTTGGTGATATCAGAAATAAATATAAAAATACAACCGTAAGTAGGATTAAGAGTTTTATTTCTAGGGAATTTGATATTAATATCAATAGATTTATTAGTAAATCAAAAAGTAATTTTGAGTTTATTAAAAATCAAATTAGTAGCAATAAAGCAATAATTAAAACTATTCAATCTAAACGTTTTAACTATATATCAAGTTATAAAAATGAAGTTATGGTTCATGATTTTAGTCAAACGATTCAACTCGCAAATGCTGAATTAGAGTGAGAAACAAATACTCAAGAAAGATTGTTTAAGAATCTTATTAAAAATAAAGACAGGAAGCTCCAAGAATTTAATGCAAGTTATAAAAAGATTGAAAAAATGTTAGACAAAACAGTATCTGAACTTTCTGCTGTATTTAAAAATGATAATTCGGAAAACTTAACAAAAGTATTGAATAGTTTTGCTAATATTAAATTTTTAATGAAAAGCACTTGAGTTTCTAAGATGTTATCAGATTTAATTGATTTTTCTAAAACGACTACAGCACCTAAGTTTGAGTTTGTTAAAGATTTAAGTGCAATGTTTAAATTTGTCGAAACATTCGAAAACTCAGCAATTACACACCACAAGTATTTAGATAAATACAAAACTCTAGATACATTGGATAAAATCAAACTTAAAATTACAAAATTTGCATTGGATGAAATCAAGTTTTTATTCATCTCTGATGACATAAAAACAATTCCTCCTGAAGCTAGAAATGAATTCTATAGAGTTCTTTTCAAATTTGCTAATGCAAATAATATGAATATTATTATCATCACAGATGATCTTCAATTTATCAAAAATAGCTGTGATTATGTTTACTTCTTTGATGATACTCAAGTTCTTGAGTGAGGAAGGGTTTCTAAAGTATTTAACAAAACAGTTTCGCCACTTGTTAAAATGCTTATTGAAGGCAAAATTCAATCACTTAACTCTCAAACAAACTCAAGTTATGTTGAGTCATTTGTCAAAAGAAACTCATTCTCAATTGATGATAATTTAGATCATTATGTTTACTGTACTCTTAAAGAATTTCAAACTTGAACTCATGTTATTCAAACAGTTAATATAGAAAGTTCAATTGATTTAGGAGAAACTCAGACTCATACTTCATTAGTTAATACAGATTTAGTAAGTGTATTTAATGAATCGCAAGCTTTACTTACATCGCATGGAGTAAGTGTTAGAGAGAAAAAAGACAATCCAATTTTTGAAGACTTAACTCTCTATAATGAACTTATTAATAATAAAAATTTAGCTTCAATTTCAACAACTGAAGATGATGAAAATAATGAAGAATTAGCCTTTAGTTATGATGAAGAAACAAAATTGTAAAAACAACTTTGTATTTTGATTTTTAAAGTAAAATATTAAGCAAGGACAGAGGTACTTGCTTTTATTTTTTAATCGCAGGTTGAGAAATACTCTTATTAGCTGAACTGGGTAATGCCAGCGTAGCGAGTCTTTCTTTTTCGATGTCCTTTCATTCAAAAGAAAGGATTTTTTATTTATATGAAAATAAAATCAAAAAGCTTACTATTTGGTGCAAGTTTACTTGCGCTAACAACATTACCAGCTGTTGCTGGTCAGTGTTCTTCTGCAAGAGAAGATGAAAAAGTGACTACTTATACACTTTCTCTAATCAAACCTTATGGTATTGAAAATGCAGACACTTACAAAACTGAGTTAAATAATTTATTTAATTCAGAAATTCAAAAGATTGATAAATCAATCAAACTTAACATTAAGTTAGTTGAAGATGATTCATATAATGTTGCAAAAGATGAATTATTAAAAGGTGAAACTGATTTAGCTTTCATTAATTCAGGAACATTATTAAGCAAAAAAGATGAATTCATTTCAGAAAACTTATCAGTTGCACTTCAAACATTAACAAAACAATTTAAAGGTGACATTAAAGATGCAACTTATTCAAAAGATTCAGGTGCATCTTTAATGACGATTGCAGCTTCTGAAAACATGTACTTCAAACAAAAAGACTGAGGGAATGGTTGAAATCAACCTGAGGGAGAATGAGCTGAAAGCTACTACCCTAGATTTTATTCAAATGAATTAGTACCATACCAAAGAGGATTAATTGCAATCGTTGCAACTCGTACTATGGCTGATGAAATTATTAAAGCTTGAAAAACTAAAGATTTAGAAAAATTTGTTTCATATGGAATAGGTATTGGTAAAAGCTCATCAGGAAGCAAATACCTATTACCAGAAGCATTATTCGCTAAAAACTTTAATACAGAAACAAACAAACCTTTTGTTTCACTTGATCAATTAAGAGTTACATACTCAGATAAAATAAAGCAAGCTAAATTAACTGAAGCTTCAACACAAGCTAATGCTAATATTCACATTTTCTTTGATAATGAAGGTTCTTATTCATATACAAAATATAAAGATAGTAAAAAGTTTTCATACAAGGTTAATCCAGAAGTTAGACTGAGTGAAGGGGATCAGCAACAAGATATTTACTTCTTGACTGTAACAGACCCATTACCATACAATGTAGGAGTTTACAGTTCAAGAGTTACTGACAAAGCTAAAAAAGCTATTAACTTAGTGTTTAAATCATTATCAGAACAAAATAAAGATATCTGAGGACCTAAAAATGGTTTCTACGGATACAGGTCAATTGATAATGAACAAACAGAATATTGAAATAAATTAAGTGAGATTTAAGGATGATAAAGTTTAAGGATGTAGTAATTAAATATAAAGATAATGGAAATTTTGATCTAAAAGATCTTAATTTTACTATCCCCAAAGGCCAATTAGTTGGTCTAATTGGAAAATCAGGAGCAGGAAAATCAACAATCCTTAAATCCTTTTATGACGTTGAAACTATAGCAAACGGTTCAGTCATTGTAGATGATTTAGATATTAAAAATTTAACGAAAAAGCAAAAAAGAAAATATAAAAACCAAATCGAATATGTTGATCCTGATGGTTTAAATTTAGTTAATTACTCAACTTTTGATAATCTGAAATTTAATTACAAGCACTACAAAAACTTTATTTATAAGTTCTTTAAATTTATCGATAAAGAAACAAGAGATAAAATTTGAAATCTTGCTGAAAGATTACAAATTTCTAACTTGCTCCTTGCACCAATAAATAAGTTATCTAGTGGTCAAAAACAAAGAGCTCAATTATTAATTAGTTTGATCAATGAACCACAAATTTTACTTGGAGACGAGCTCACAAGTAATTTAGATAACCAAAATTCACATAATGTTATGAAACTTTTAAAAGAGTTTTCTAAAGATAGATATACAATTATCGCAATTCATGATTTGAATTTAGCAATCCAATACTGTGATAAGTTAATATCGCTTAAACGTGGAAAAGTGGATAAAGTATTTATTAAAGATGAATTTGATAAAAAACAAATAGAAAGTTATTTTGATGAACCAAACCAAGTTAACAAAATATCAAAATAAGTCCCTTTTCAAAAAGTGAATATTAATATTAGTTGCACTTATTTTATTAATAGTCTCAATGTATTATTTAGGTTTCTTTTCTCCGGTTTCGAATCCAGGTTGAAAAAGAGCTGCTAAAAATTTTACAGATATGTTTTCATTTGAGTCATATAACAAAAACTTAACTGAAAACTTATGAGAATTAAACTTTAAATACTTTATCCAGACAGTCAAAACAATAACTTGTGGTAGCATTTTAGGTTTTCTAGCAGCTTTATTTACAGGTTTTTTTGCTTCAACGAACATTCATAAACACAAATCAATACCTTTAATTATTAAAATAATTCTCTTATTGCTAAGAGCTTTCCCTGTAATTGTGTTTTTATTGATATTTAAAATTTCCTTTGACCCCTATTTAGCTGCATTTACTATTTATTTCTGATTTACTTGATTATGATTGCACAAGTACATTAATGATTTAATAGAAGCAGCTGATACTAAAAAATATTGAAATGATATTGCAAAAGGATCTTCAAAATTAAAGTCATTCTATACAAATATTGTATTAGTACTCAAAAATAAGTTTTGAGTGAACTTCTTCTTATCTTATGAATCAAACATAAGATGAGTTTCAGTTTTAGGTATTGTTGGAATAAATGGATTAGGGTTCTTTTTTGGTGATTTAAGTAAATACCAAAAAAATATAGGGATAACCTTATTCTTTATATTCTTGTTTATATTAATCAACGAAGGATTATTATTCTTCTTTAATAAAGTTTTATTTGTTAAACCTAACATTACAATTAATTCTAAAGCAGACTTAAATAAATTCAAATATAACTGAAGAAAGTATGCTTTCTGATTTATTTTGACTATTTACTTTGGGATATTTATTTGAAGTTTAACAGGTTTATTCCATAGTAAGGTAGACGTAAAAACATTCTCACTATTCTTTAAATCGCTATTTATTTGAGACTTCAGCGATGTTGTGAAAACTGACATTTATAAAGATTATTTATACATTTTTATGTGTGCTTATGTGGCTGTTGCTCTTGCGTTTATTTTCGCAATAGCTTACTCATTTATATTGTCAGAAAACTTATTTAATTCATATCTTGTGTGATTTAACAAAACGATTTTGATAATTATCAAAATCATACCTGCAGTAATTTGATTTTATATGTTTAACCCACTGATGAAAAGTCAAGTTGCAATAACTTCAGCAATCTTAATTTCATCATTTAGACATATGTGCAAGCAGTTTGCTGAATCAATTAACTCAATTGATAGAAGAAAAATTTCAAATATGCAAACTCAGGGTCATTCAAAATGATTTATTTATAGAAACTTTATAATTCCACAAATTAAAAATCAAATAATTTCAACTAACTTATTTGAATATGAAAAATCATTTAGAAATGCAATTATTTATGGAGCATTTGCGAATATCAGTATTTATAAAACTATTAATAAATATCAAGAGACTCAAGAGTATTCGAAAATTGTTCCCTTAATATTGCCTGCTTATGTGTTTTTAATTATGTTGGAACTTGCGTATTTAATCTTCAAAAACAAAGATAAACTCAAGTTTTATATCAATAATTCAAAGTTATGAAATTCATTCAAAAAGCAGCAAAATTTTATTCCAAAATCGCAAGATTTACTATTCTTTAAAAAAGATTTTTAACAAAATTTTTTGAGAAAATTTTACAAAATAAATTTTTAAGCCTAGCACATAGGTTTAAAAATACTAAAAAATATCTTATGATTTCACTTAAAATGCTTTAAAATACACCTTTAAAAATTACATTTTTAATGTAAAATTTATATACCTTTTATATAAATTGTACATAGAGGTGTATTTTTTTATTCTTATTGAAGGTTTATCTGCAAGAAAGGAATGACAAATATGGAACAACACAATTACAAATTACGTAAATTTGGTCCAAAAACTTGAAGAAGAGATTACTCAGTCACAAAGACTACTCTTCCACTTTTTGATATTCTTGAAACAAGTAAAGAAAGTTTCGAACTTTTTATGAACAAAAAGATTCAAGAATGTCTTTTAGAAATTTACCCTATTGAAGCTGCTAACAGAGAAGTTAAGCTTGAATACAAAAAGGGTTCTGTTAGATTAGAATTACCTTTCAAAAAAATCACTAGTGAAAGTGAAGAAATCAAAAAAGCTAAAGCGAAGGGAATGAACTTTAGTGCAAAAGTTTTCGTTACTTTAAAAAGTGAAGTTAAAAACTCAGGTGAAATTAAAGAAGATGAAGTTTTACTTGGGGAAATTCCATACATGACAAGTGGTGGAAGTTTTATTATCAACGGTTCTGAAAAAGTTATCGTTAGTCAGTTAATTCGTTCACCAGGAGCATACTTCGGATTAGGTGTGCGTAACAAACAATCTGATGACCTTTTCAACAAATTAGAAATCTTACCTAGAATTGGTTCTTGACTTGAAGTTTCTCACAAAGTTACATCATCAACATTAGATGCAGTTAAGATTAAAATTGACAAAAACAAAAATGTTAACTTAGCTACATTCTTAGGAGCATTTGGTTTTTCACAAAAAACAATTAGAGAGTTATTTGGTGAAAATAATGAATTACTTGATGAAACACTTAAGAAAGACAAACTTATCTTAAACTCAGAATTCACATCTGAAGAATTACTTGACGCGTGTCAAGAAGAACTTTTCAGAGGTTTAAGAAAAGGTGACCGTATTTCTGAAGAAGCTAAACGTTCATTATTACCAGGAATGCTTTTTGATAAGAAACGTTACAACTTATCTGTAACAGGTCGTCATATGTTAAATGAAAAACTTTCTTTAGTTGACAGAATTACAAACACATACTTAGCTAAAGATATTTACCTTAAAGGTGCAGATGAACCTGCATTTACAAGAGGAACATTCATCGACATTAGAAAAGCTAAAGAAATTCAAAACTTATTTAACGAAGGAAAAATTTCATACGAAAGAATTCCTGGAATTGATCCAGAAATTGTTTACCACCACGTTATTAAGAACAGCAAGGTGTTATCAAAGAGAACACACATTGTTAAAGTTTGAGTTTACCCAACTAGAAAATGAATGGAAGAAAAACCAGAACAGCCTGTTTTAGTAATCGGTAACGATCCAAAATCAGTTGAGCCACACTTATTAATTTCAGATATAGTTGCTGCAATTAACTACTACTTCAACTTAACAGATGGAATTGGTAAAGACGATGATCCAGATTCATTAACAAACAAACGTATCGTTTCAGTTGGTGAATTATTAGAAGGTCAATTATCAGTTGCTTTAACAAAACTTGAAAAAGCAACTCGTGAGCGTATGGGAGCTAAAGAAGCTGACAAGGTTACACCTAAAAACGTTACAAACAACAAACTTGTAACAAACCAAATGAAACAATTCTTTAACTCATCAAAACTTTCACAATTTATGGATCAAATTAACCCATTATCAGAAGTTTCAAACAAACGTCGTGTTACATCACTTGGGCCTGGAGGTCTTAACCGTGATACAGCTCAATTCGAAGTTCGTGACGTTCACGCAACTCACTACGGAAGAATTTGTGCTATTGAAACACCTGAAGGACCAAACATCGGTCTTATCTTAAACTATGCAACATATGCGAAAGTTAATGATTTAGGGTTCTTAAAAACTCCATACTACAAAGTTAACAATGGGGTTGTAGATTACAACGACATTAGATACTTAACAGCTGCTGAAGAAATTGGATACTCATTTGCTCAATCATCAGTTCACGTTGATGACGACAACAAAATTACAGATGACTTATTAACAATTAGACGTGATTACAACTATATCATTGGTAAACCACATGAAATTGATTTCATAGAGGTTTCATCAAAACAAATTGTTTCTATAGCTGCTGCTGCTATCCCATTCTTAGAAAACGATGATGCCAACCGTGCACTTATGGGATCAAACATGCAACGTCAAGCAGTTCCATTAATCCAAGCAGAAGCTCCATATGTTGGAACAGGTATTGAGGCAGATATTGCTAAATACTCATCATACAACTTAAGAGCTAAAGGCGATGGGGTTGTTGATTTTGTTGATGGATCAAAAATCCACGTAAAACACTTTAAAGAAGTAAAAGATCCTAAAACAGGAGAAATTACAACAAAAGAAAGCTTTGATAAATATACACTTAGAAACTTCGAAAGAAGCAACCAAGGTACATTAATTCAACAAAAACCAATTGTTGAAGTTGGACAAGAAATTAAAGCTGGTGACCTATTAGTTGATGGTTCTTCATTCAAAGATGGAGAAATGGCTCTTGGTAAAAACGTTCTTGTTGGATTTACAACTTGAAACGGATACAACTTTGAGGACGCTGTTATCATCAATGAAAGATTGGTTAAAGATGATGTTTATACATCAATTCACATTGAAGAACAAACAATTCAATTCAGATCATCACGTGCTGGTGACGATATCTTAACAAACGACATTCCAAACGTTTCTAAATACTCATTAAGAAACTTAGATGAAAACGGTATTGTTAAAGTTGGATCAGAAGTTTTAGCTGGTGACGTTTTAGTTGGTAGATTATCACCTAAAGGAGAAGAAAACCCATCTCAAGAAGAAAAACTTTTAATGGCTATTCTTCAACAGCGTCCACAAACATCAAAAGATACATCTCTTAAAGTTAAAAACGGTCACAATGGTACTGTAATTCACGTTGAAGTTCTTTCTAGAGAAAAAGGTGATGTTTTAGAAGAAGGAATTGACAAGATTGTTAAGGTTTCTATTGCTCAAAAACGTAAAATCAAAGTCGGGGATAAGATGGCTGGTCGTCACGGAAACAAAGGGGTTATCTCAATCGTACTTCCTGAAGAAGATATGCCATACTTAGAAGACGGAACACCACTTGACATTATGCTTAACCCTCAAGGGGTTCCTTCACGTATGAACATTGGTCAAGTTCTTGAGCTTCACTTAGGAATGGCTGCTAGAAAATTAAATGTTAAATTCGTTACTCCATCATTCGATGGTATTAAGAAGTCAGACATTGAAGCTTGTTTAGAAGAAGCTGGATTAAACAAGAGTGGAAAACAAATTTTAATCGACCCTATTACAGGTAGAAAATTTGATAAACCTATCTCTGTTGGTGTTATGTATATGCTTAAACTTAACCATATGGTTGATGACAAGATGCACGCTCGTTCAGTTGGTCCATACTCACTTATTACACAACAACCTCTTGGAGGTAAATCTCAAAACGGGGGACAAAGATTCGGGGAAATGGAAACATGAGCTATCGAATCCTATGGAGCAACAAACGTTCTTCAAGAAATCCTTACATATAAATCAGATGACATCGCTGGACGTAATGCGTTATATAGTGCATTAGTATCAGGAAAACAATTACCTACACCAGGTATTCCAGAATCATTTAACGTTCTTTCATATGAACTTAAAGGTCTTGGGATGAAACTTGAAACAACTGAAGTAGAAAACTACGACAATGATTACGATGATAGTGAACAATATCACTATGTAGATTCACATGAAACAGGGGGAGATTGATATGAATAATTCAAATTTCGATGCTAAATCAGTAGAAGATAAAATCAATAAAATTACTCTCTCACTTGCAACAGATGAAGACATTTTAAAATGATCTCACGGTGAAGTTACAAAACCTGAAACAATTAACTATAAATCATATAAACCAGAAAAAGATGGTTTATTCGATGAACTTATTTTCGGACCTACAACAGACTACAAATGTCCTGTTTGTGGTACAAAATACAAAAAAAGTGATGAAAACTCAGTATGTACTAGAACACCTGCTTGTGAAAAATACAAACCAGTTATTTTACCTAAAATAACACGTAGAAGCAGAATGGGACACATCAAATTACACAACCCTGTTGTCCACTTCTGATTCTTCAAAATCGATCACTCAATTATTGCTAAATTACTTGGACTTAGAGTTGCTGACTCTTCAAAACAAGTAACAAAAGCAGACTTAGAAAAATTAATTTATTACAAATCACACATCGTTTTAGAAGATGGAGGTTTAGAGTCATTAAAGAAAAACACAATCATTGATATTAACGAAGCTGCAAACATTTATGAAGCTGCATTAATGGAAATGTTAAAAATGTATGATAAAGATACAGATGAATACGAAGACATCGCTACAGCTTTAGATGAACTAAGAACATATGCTGAATCTAAAATTGGTAAAGACTTCGGTATTGACTTCTATCAATACAACGAAATCATTCACGAATATTCAGATGCTAAAATTGACACAGGTTCAAAAGCGATTGAATATTTATTAACTCACATTGATTTAGAAGAAGAAGCTAAAAAAGTTCAAGCTGAAATTGATTTAATTAACCAAGAAGCTGATGAGAACGGAAATCTTTCTTCAACAAAAGAACAAGAAAGAGGAAAACTTTACAAACGTTTAACAATCATCAACTCATTTATTAAATCAGGTCAACACCCAAAAAATATGTTGATTTACAACTTACCAGTTATTCCAGCTGACTTACGTCCATTAGTTCAACTTGATGGTGGAAGACACTCAACAAGTGATGTTAACGAACTTTACCGTCGTATCATTATCAGAAACAACCGTTTAGCTAAATGAAACGAAGCTGATGCTCCTATGTTAATTAAACAAAACGAGTATCGTATGATTCAAGAAGCTGTTGATGCTTTAATTGACAACAACAGAAAGAAACCTACACCAGTTACATCAAAAGATGGACACCCTCTTAAATCTATCTCTGATGCACTTGTTGGTAAAAAAGGTCGTTTCAGACAAAACCTTTTAGGAAAACGTGTTGATTATTCAGGTCGTTCAGTTATAGTTGTAGGACCGACTCTTAAAATGCACGAAGTTGGTATCCCAAGAGATATGGCTGCTAAATTATTCGAACCTTGAATTATCAAAGAATTATTAGAGAATGAAACTTCAATCACATCTGTTAAATCAGCTAAGAAAATGATTGACTCATTAAACCCAATCATTTGACCATATGTTGAAAAAGCTATTGATGGAAGACCAGTTCTTTTAAACCGTGCTCCTACATTGCACCGTTTATCAATTCAAGCATTCCAACCTGTTTTAATTAGAGGAAAAGCTATTAAATTACACCCATTAGTAACTACAGCGTTCAACGCCGACTTCGATGGGGACCAAATGGCTGTTCACGTCCCTATTTCAGATCAAGCTGTTAGAGAAGCTCGTGAATTAATGTTAGCTTCTAAAAACATCCTTGGACCAAAAGATGGAGAACCTATCATTAACCCTTCACAGGATATGATTTTAGGTCTTTACTACTTAACTATTGAAAAAACAGGACAACCTAATGAAGGTAAAATCTTTGCTAACTATGAAGAAATGATGTTAGCTTATGAAAATGGTATTGTTAACTTACATACAAGAGTTGTGTTACCAGTTTCTGAATTAGATAAAAATTCAGTTAAATTACATACATCAAATCCTTACATTTTCTCAACAGTAGGTAAATTCATCTTGAACAAAGTTTTCCCATCAGATTTTGAATTTATCTTTGGTAAATCAATAGTAAGAAAAGAAACAGTTAATGCAGATGGTTCAATTTCAGTTTCTGAAAAAGAAAGATTAGATACATCAGAAAATGCATTAGACAAATACACAATGCCTTATGGAACAAACTTTGCTGAATATCTTAAAGATATCCCTGTCAACTTAGGATTAAACAAAAAAGACATTGCAAAAATTGTTCTTAATGTGTACAAAAAATATGTTGCCGTTGTAACAATGGAAGACATCGCAGGTGTTATTGATTCTACAGATGTAAACAACTTTGAAAGTCGTTTCAATGACTGTGCTGCATTAATTGACTATGCAGGTGAACGTATTCCTACAATTCACGCAACAAACATTTCAAACTTCATTAAAGAAGAATTCGAAAGAATCAACTTCATCATTGGTACAGATGAAGAAACACACAAACTTAAGAGACAATGAAACATTAATGACTACACATTAGTGTTAGAAAGAGTTTGATTCAGATATACAAACTATGTTGCTTCTATTCTTGACAATATCAAAGAATTAGGGTTCAAATATTCAACAATATCAGGAACAACTATTTCGATGAATGATATTACAACATTAGATACAACAGCTCAAAAGATCAAAGAAGGAGAAGAATACACAGACCAATTAAAACAATTCTTCCTTGAAGGTTACTTAACAGATGATGAGCGTTACAGCTTAACAATTCAAAAATGATCACAAGTTAAAGAATCTATTGAAAAAGATCTTAAAGAAGTTACAAAATCAGATATTGATAACCCATTATTTATGATGTTCACTTCAGGGGCTCGTGGAAACTCATCTAACTTTACACAGTTAGCTGGTATGCGTGGACTTATGAGTAACAACACTAAAGTTCTTAAAGCCGATGCTGAAAACGACCGTGTTGTTCGTTCAACAATTGAAGTTCCTGTTAAATCATCATTCCTTAGTGGACTTAGTGCTTACGAATTCTATTCATCAACTCACGGGGCTCGTAAGGGACTTACAGATACAGCTCTTAACACAGCTAAATCAGGTTACTTAACACGTAGACTTGTTGATGTTGCTCAAAGTATTGTTGTTAAAGAAGTTGATTGTGGTTCAGACTTTGGATTTGTTGTAAAAGACATCAGAGATACAAAGACAAACACGGTTATTGAGTCATTACAAGAAAGAATCGAAGGAAGATTCACAAACAAACCAATTATTGATGCAAATGGTCACATTATTATTGATGCAAACACATTAATTTCAGCAGAAATGGCTGATAAAATTGTTAACTTATACAACATTGACCAAGTTGAAATTCGTTCAGTATTATCTTGTCATACAAGAAATGGAGTTTGTGTTCACTGTTATGGAAAAGACCTTGCAACAAACCGTTTAGTTAACATCGGTGAAGCTGTTGGGGTTGTTGCTGCGCAAAGTATCGGGGAACCTGGTACACAGCTTACAATGCGTACATTCCACACCGGAGGGGTTGCCGGGGTTGAAGATATTACAGGAGGATTTGGACGTCTTCTTGAACTTATCGATGCCTATGAAAAACCTTGAGGAAAACCTGCTGTTATCTCACCTGTAACTGGAACAGTTGTTTCAATTGCACCAGCTAGAGATAAAAACGGAAAAGAAAATGACATTATGCTTGTTGAAATTGAAACAACAAGACCAAATGGACAAAAAGAAATCGTTACAACATCAGGTAGAGTTTCTCAAAAATTACGTGTTAAAGTTGGACAAACACTTAGACCAGGACAAAAAATCTTTGAAGGACCAATTATTATTAATGACCTTCTTGAAGTTGCTGACACACGTGCAGTTCAAAACTACTTATTAAAAGAAATTCAAAGACTTTACCGTTTACAAGGTATTACAATTTCAGATAAGTACATTGAAATCATTATTAGACAAATGCTTTCAAAAATTATGATTACAGACCCAGGAGATTCAAAATTCTTCACAGGAAGCTTAGTGGATACATTCATCTACCAAAAAGAAAATGGAAGATTAATTGCTCAAGGACTTAAACCAGCTTATGGTCAAGTTAAAATCCGTGGAGCAAAACAAACTCCTTTATTAAGTGACTCATTCTTATCAGCTGCATCATACCAAGAAACAGCTAAGATTCTTGTTAACTCATCAATCGCAGAAAGAGTTGATAACTTAGACGGTCTTAAAGAAAACATTATTTTAGGTCACAAAATTCCTGCTGGAACAAACTCAAATTACCAACTTAAAGGTAAATATGACATTCGCGACCCACGTTCATACTTCACAAACAAAATTATCTTAGATGATACACTTGAAGATGAAAATGGTAATGTATACATTTCAGAAGACTTTAACAAGTACACATCAGACTTATTAAAAGAATCTGAAAAAATGGGTGACTTAGACGAAGTTTTAAGTGACTTAGCACAAGAAAACGAAGAATTACAAAACTCATTTGAAGATTCATATGCATCTGATGATGATTATGAAGAAGACTTCGTAAACGAATAATTTGAAAATCAGAGATTCAGTTCTCTGATTTTTTATTTAACTTCTCAAAAACTAAAAGCATAGTCTGCAAGCTGTAAAAGTTTAAATATACAAACATTTATTTGTAATATAATTAGAACATGAATTTAATAAAGATATTTGAGATGCAAAAAGAATTGGATAATAAAATCAGAGAAAAAAGTTTAAGTCTTAATCCAACATTTAACAAAGAAGACTTTATAGTTCAAAAAACTCTAGCGCTTTTAATTGAAGCTGCTGAATATGTAAATGAAGTTCAAAGTTTTAAATATTGAAAATCACAAAAGAATGTAAATAAATTAGCTGTAACTGAAGAATTTGCTGATTTAATCCATTTCTTAGTTAATTTTGCTTATAAATTTGATGTTCTACCTGAAATAGAACCAAAAATAATTAATCAGGATATAAACATTCAATTCCAACATTTATTTATTTCATTAGCAAACATAATGAAAAAAGTTAATAAATCAAATATCGAACACGCGTTTCAAGTTGCATTGGGTTCATTTGTAATGTTAGGGTTTACATATGAAGATTTATATGATGCGTATGTTCTTAAAAATCAAAAGAACTACGACCGTATTAAAAATAATTATTAAAAAATAACCAGCTACAGAAGTTGGTTATTTATTTTTTATAAAAATTAAATTATCAAATTGCTTATTGTGCTTAGCAATTCATTTATTGTAAATTTTGAATTTGTGTTTGTATTTATTGAGAAGTTTTAGTGCAAAACCAACCCCAATAAATACTACGTAAATGATAATTGATACTGTATTTTTGAATTCTCATTGGCCACCTAAAATTCAAGGGAAGAATGTGATTAATAAGATAAATGACATTATACAAATATCAATAATGTAAATAGTTTTTTCTCAAACAGGTATTTTTGAAATTCTTTTCTTTGCAGCTAATCTGAATGCTATAAAGAATGTGATTAAGTCTTCAATTAATAATGCAATCGAACTGGTTATAATTGTTGCTTTGAAGAACTCATCGCTATATTCTTTATCTAAGAATATAGTAGGAACAAGTCATAATGTAATCATTGAAATCATTATTATAACTGTAGAGAAAACGATCGCATTTTTAAATTCACCCTTTTTATTTTTATGATGCAATGAATTGAATAAGTAACCATCTTCAGAAAGAGGAACAAGCTTTCTAGCAGTCGCAACTGTTTGAAAAATTCTAAATCCTAAATCATTACATAATAATCCAATAATGAAGATAGAAACTCCAAATGCACCTAATCCATAGGTGTAGATTTTTGAAATTTCGTTTGAGCCATCTCCATTAGTTACTTTTAATGAGTTTGGTATGAATAAATAGAGTGAAAAGAATATTAGATAAAATCCAAATATGAAAGCTAATGATGTTAATAATATTTTTCTAAAACTCTTGAACTTAACATCTTTAGCCATAGCAGCAACATCTTCAGTTCCTGCAAAAGCATACATAAATAAAAGAACATCAGCGATAATTAATTGAGGTGTAACTTTTTTGTATGTAGCCGAGTCAGGTAATGTAGCTTCCTTTGAAACAGCAACTAACATTACAAAGATGGCTAAGATAAGTATTATTCATTTAAATAATGAGGCAATGAAAATAATTTTCTTATTTGTTTTTAATCCAATTGTTGAAATAGCAATTATGGAAATGAATAGTAAGATCGAAATCCCTCTAACTATTCACATAACTAAGCTGTGTTGAGGAAATTCTTCTGGTTTAGGTAGTATGATTTCAACAACATCAGCTAAGAATAAAGGTGCAATCGCTGATAAAAGTGGTGTTTGAATAAATTGGTTTCATCCGATGAAGAAAACAAGATTTCTAAGACCGCGTTTCTTTGATTTTGTTAATTTACCATCAACAACATCATCATCTAAATGTCTTGCGTAAGCATACGAACCACCGTAGTGATCATTATATTGATTTGATAATCTAGAGAATACCAACATTATTCCGAAGCATATAAATGCTGAGAGTATCATTACAAGATACCCTCAGTAAGATATGTTCATAATTGTTGATATTGTAGTTATAAAACCTATACCAACGACAAAATTAATTGTAAAAAATGTAAAACTTTTCTGTGTGAACTGCTTTTGCATTTTTTATTATTTTGCTTTTATTTCGTTAGAAGGTTTTTGACTATTGAAAATTACATTGTAAATTTCATCATATGTTTTAACAGGTACATATGTTAAGTTTTCTTTAATTTCAAAAGGAATGTCTTTTAAGTTTTTAATATTGTTTTCAGGTATGAAAATCATTTCAAGTCCTTTTTGACTAGCTGCAAATGATTTTTCTTTTAAACCACCAATTTCAAGGACTTTTCCTCTTAATGTAATTTCACCAGTCATTCCAATTGTGTTAGGAACTGGTCTTTTTGAAAGAGCAGAAATAATTGCAGTTGTAAATGTTACACCAGCACTTGGTCCATCCTTAGGGACTGCTCCTTCAGGTACGTGAATATGAATTGTATTGTTTTCAAAATCAAACTCATCAACACCGAATTTTTCAGCATTTGCTCTAACGAAAGTTAAAGCAATTTGAGCTGATTCTTGCATAACTTCTTTAAGTGAACCAGTTAACTTAATTTCTGATTTACCTGGGTATGTAGTTACCTCGATCGGCAATGTTGAGCCACCAAATGATGTGTAAGCTAATCCTGTTACTAAACCTGGAACAACATCTTCTTCTTTTTCTTCTTGTTTGAATTTAATTACACCAAGTAATTCTTCGATTTTATCAAGTGTAATTACATATTCTTTTAATGATGGCTCATCAAAAGTCTTAACAACTATTTTTCTAGCAATCTTATCTAATGTACGTTTAAGACCTCTGACTCCAGCTTCAAGTGTGTAATGTTGAATGATGTATTTAAGCATATCATCTGAAATCTGGAAGTATTTTTCAGCTAAAGTAGCTTGCTCAAGCACTTTTGGTATTAAGTGTTCTCTAGCAATGCTTAATTTTTCACTCAATGTGTATGAAGATAATTCAATAACTTCGACCCTGTCAATTAATGCAGGTGGTATGTTTTCGTAGTAGTTAGCTGTAGCAATGAAAATACATTTTGATAAGTCGTATTCGTGTTCTAAGTAGTGATCTTGGAATCTTGTGTTTTGCTCTGGGTCTAAAACTTCAAGCATTGCACTTGCTGGATCACCTTTCATATCAGATGCCATTTTATCAATCTCATCAAGAAGGACAACAGGGTTTGAAACTCCTGCATACATCATTCCTTTGATGATTTTTCCAGGCATAGCTCCTACGTAAGTTCTTCTGTGTCCTCTAATTTCGCTTTCGTCATGAACTCCTCCAAGTGAAACTTTAACGAATTTTCTATTCAAAGCACTTGCGATAGCTTTTGAAAGTGATGTTTTCCCTGTTCCAGGAGGACCGACAAGAGTTAAGATAGGAACATTGTTAAATGTGTTTGTTTCTTCATTGTTTTTAAACAATGAAAGGTCAATTTCAAATTTATCATCAATCTTGATTTTATTTTCATCAAGTTTTTTAACTTGGTTGTTTTTAATAATAACAGCTAAGTATTCAATAATTCTTTGCTTAATTTCATTTAAACCATAGTGGTGTTTATCTAAAACTTCTCTAACTCTGTTTATGTCTAATAATTCGTGTTGAACTTTTCTTCAAGGAAGTTTCTTAAGAGTATTAATGTATGATTTGATGATTGAAGCTTCAGGAGAAACAGGAACCATTTCTTCTGATTTTTTAGTTTCGGCATCAATAAGTTTAATAACACTTTCAGGGAAGATGTCTTTGAATTTTGAATTGATGATTTGTGCATACTCATCATCAGATGCAGATGGGTTAAGTTCTTTAATTTGTTCTTGAAGAGCTTTTAATTTTTCTCTAAGTAAGAATTCTGTTTGTTGCTTACTTAATTTTTGTGTCATCTTACCTTTTAATTCTGTTTCTGCTTGAAGAATTTCATTAATTTTTGCAGTAGCTTGAATTAAGTAAGTTTGGTATCAAAATCTGTTGTATGGTTCTTTGAAAATTTCAAGTCTTTCTGGAACAACTACAGGTGAAATGTGGTTTAAGAAAGTAGCGATTAATGCACTTGCATAATCTTCAGAGAATCTATCAGTTCTACCTTCAAAGTATCTGTTTGTTAAATCGACAATACTTGTGAATGTAAAGTGTCTTCCTGATAAAGGTTCAGTTTTAAATAAGCCAATAAAATCGGAATCAGCAAATTGTTGTGGTTTATCTTCTTCAAGGTCAATTCCGACACCTGCAAAAATTGAGAAAGTTTGCAAGTAGTCATAAACTTCCCTTAATTCTTTTTTAGATAATGTAGCAGGCAAGTCAACAAATGCTCCACCTTCTCCATTTTCTGAACCTATGAAACCTTTATATTCAACGTGTGATTGAACTCCTTCAGGAAGAGTTTCAAGCATTTTAAATCCATTAGGTAAATAGAATTGTGAAATAACTTTATAAACTACGATAAATGAATCCGTTGTAGCTTTGTAAATTACTTCAAGTGGTTTTACATAGTTACCATAAACAATTTCATCTGTTGATTCAGGTTTAGCATATAAAACAACTGCTCTTCCTGATTCTTTAAGTAATTCTTCACGGTTCTTTTTAAGATCTTCAACAAGAACTTTTTCTGTAACCTCAGTTTCCATAAAACCACCAGGAATTGAATAAAAATCTGGTGTTTCAAAGAATGTTATATAGCCTGATTTATCAGCTTTCGCTTTTTTAATATATTCATTAAAAGTCATCATTCTCCTTCTATTTGTCTTTTACAACAATGTTAACGATTTTTCCAGGTACAAAGATCTCTTTGACGATTTCTTTACCTTCTAATCATTTTGTTACTTGTTCTTTTGCTTTTTCTAAAACTTCTTCTTTTTGTGCTGCTTTTGAAACTGTTAATTCAGCTCTAACTTTTCCGTTAACTGTAATTCCATAAGTTACTTCATCCATTTCTAATGCAGAATTATCTATAGCAAAGTCATATAGGTTTTTTGAGTCAAAGTATTTGCTTGATAATTCTCAAACAACGTGTGGAATGAATGGTTCAAGAATGTTTAATAAAACATAGAACATTTCTGTGATTAATTCAGGTTTTGTGATTGAATCATATTCATTCATAATTTCCATAGTTCAAGAAACTAAAGTGTTAAATGAGAATGAATTATCATCACTTTCAAATGTGTTCTTTTGTTTTTGCATTCCTTGGTAAAGTTTGAGTCTTGCAATTTTTTCTTGAGCACTTAAGGTTGACTTGTCAATGTTTTTAAAGTCTGAATTTACATCAATTTCAGAACTTCTATCGTAAAGTCTATTGATGAATTTAAAACATCCAATAACACCTGAATCACTTCATTCAAGTTCTTTTTGAGGAGGAGCTGCAAATAAGATAAATAATCTAGTTGTATCAGCGCCATAGGTGTTAATCATTTCTCCAGGTTCAACTGTATTACCTTTTGATTTAGACATCTTAGCGCCATCTTTAAGCACCATACCTTGAGTTAATAAATTAGCAAATGGTTCTCTAAAGTTTACTAAACCCAAGTCAGATAATGCTTTGGTGAAAAATCTTGCATAAAGTAAGTGTAAGATAGCGTGTTCGATTCCACCGATGTATAAGTCAACTGAATTTCAGTAATCTAAGTTTTCTTTCTTGAAAATAACTTCGTCACGTAAGTTTGATGGTGTAGTATATCTTAAGAAATATCAACTTGATTCAAAGAATGTGTCTAATGTATCAGTTTCTCTTGTTGCTTTTGAACCACAAAGATGACAAGTTGTATTCATTCATTCTTCATTAGTTAAAAGTGGATTACCTTGACCTGTGAACTTAACTTCTTCAGGCAATAAAACAGGTAATTGTTCAAGTGAAACAGGAACTGTTCCACATTTTTCACAGTGCACAAGAGGAATTGGTGTTCCTCAATATCTTTGTCTTGAGATACCTCAGTCACGTAAGTTGTATTTTACTTCTTTAGTTAATTTAGTTTCCTCAACTTGAACTAAATTATTATCTAAAAAGTCTAAATTGTTAACTTCCATAAAAGTGGTGTGTGTTTGATTATTTGATGAAACAATCGTCGCATCTTTATTTGGATTATTTGATGCAAAATCAGTAATGATAACTTGAACTAAGCTACCATCGAAAGGATTTTTAACAGTGTAAGGTGTTTTGATAAAAATTTTCTTTGAAAATTCTTTTTTAACAAAGTTTAAATTGATTTCTTCAAGTAAGTCTAAAGCTTCTTGATTAAAGTAGTTTGCTTCTTTTAAGGCATCAACTAATTGATGTTTATTTGAGATAGCAACATAATCAATTTTTGAAATGTAATCTAAATTTGATTCATAGACATTAAGTGTGTTTTGACTGTTATCTGCAAATTCAAATGTTAATTTGTAATCTTCAGTTCTACCAATTCAATTTTTTTGCATCGTAAGAACTTGTTGAGGTCAATGTCCTTCAAGAGATTTAAGATCTTCAAGTAATTCATCAGCATACTCGGTAATTTTTAAGTAGTAAGTATCCATTTCTTTTTGAATAACTTGATTTCCACATCTTCAACATTTGTTATCTTCAACTTGTTCGTTAGCTAAAACTGTTTGGTCAAATTCACATCAGTTTAATGAGCTTTTCTTTTTGTAAATTAAACCTTTTACTCAAAGTTTGATGAAAATGTATTGTTCTCATTTTGTGTATGAAGCATCACAAGTGATTGTTTCATAATCTCAAGCAAATGAAATTCCTAATCTTTTAATTTCATCATCCATTGATGTAATGTTTTGATATGTTCAGCTTTTTGGATGTGTTCCGTTTTTGATTGCTGCATTTTCAGCAGGCAAACCAAAAGCATCTCAACCAAATGGGTGAAGGACATTGAAACCTTTTCTTCTAAAGTATCTAGCTACAGCATCACCGATTGAGTAATTACGAACGTGTCCCATATGCAATTTTCCACTTGGGTAAGGAAACATACTTAAGACATATTTTTTAGGTAAACTAAAATCATCTTTTGGTTCAAAAGCATTAGTTTCTGCTCAGATTTTTCTTCACTTTGAATCAATTTCTTTAAAGTTAAATTTTGACATAAACACCTTTCTATGAATCACACTTATTCACTGTGAAATTATTTAGGATGTTATCTAAAAACTTAGTTTTAGATAAGGTAAAAATAAATATATAAATTATAAAATAATTTATTGCAATATTGCTCAAATTAAATGATAAATATAAAGCGATAGAACCTGCAAAGTAATTTGGAATACCAAAGAAGAAAATTTTGAATTTTTTATCATAATTAGCAAGCAGTTCATTAAACGAAACAGCATCTAGTTGCTTGAATAATTTGAAATAAATTAAGTTAAATAAAAATGTATTCAAAAATGTTATTATTGCAATTGTCACTAATGAACTTATACCTAAGATTACAAGGATTGAAAGTTCTTTTTTAAGCTTAGATTTTCATAATAATTTTCCAAATAAATAAGAACTGAAAACAAAGACACCTTGCATTAATAAAAGAATAAAGTTTCCTAGAAATGCAATGTCTAATGTAGTTGATTTAATTGTTATAAAAGGACTTATCAAAAAGTTTGAAATAAGCATTATTAACGAATATTGAATATCAATAATAAAAGCAGTTAAAAAAGTTGTAATTAAAAGGAAATTGAAAGTTAAAAATGAATTAAATGGAATAAAACTTCCGATAATGCTAAAAACAATAGAAATAGCTAACATCAAGCCTGTGAAAGCGATTTTGAAAATAACATTCATATTTTTGTTATTTCAAACTAAAAATTGTTTTTTTTGCATTATTTTCCTCCTTTTCTGCACTTTTTTCTTTTGTGCGATATAAAAATATATTCATTAAATAATATCATTATTTCATCTTATTAGTAAAAAAATGCAAAAAAGAACAAATTATGAACTAGAGACTGAATTCGTTCATTTTTCATATAACTATAAAAAACAAATGTGTTGAATTTTAAACAATTAAAAAGTAATATATTCAGTTTATTTTTTAGATTGTTATGGTAAAATTAAGTATATTTTTACAATCAATATTTTGTTAAAAATATTCAATTTAGTTAATAAAGAGGCAATATGGGTAAGATTACATTTTACAAAGATAACAAACCATATTATGACAAAGAAAATGGATTAGCTTATGTTGAGGTTATTAAAGACTTTTTAGTAGCGAAAGCAAAAGAAGCTAATTGTTACGGTTTTATTGTAGGCATCAGTGGAGGGATTGATTCTTCACTTGTGTATGCAATAGCAAAACAACTTCCTTTAAAAGTTAAGGGAGTTGTGATGTCGGTCAATGGAATGTTACAAAGTGATTTAGAACACATTAAAAAACTTGAAGAAAAGTTTGATGATAAATTTGAGTACATTGATTTAACTGATGCTTTTAACGCTTTAAGCAAGCAAGTTAATGTTAAAAATCAATTAGCAGTTGCTAACATTAAACCACGTTTAAGAATGACAACTTTATATGCTCTAGCTCAAGAAAATAATTCACTTGTGTTAGGAACAGATAATAAAGATGAAACATTCATTGGTTACTTCACAAAGTATGGTGATGGAGGAGTTGATTTACTTCCAATTTGTCATCTTACAAAAGGTGAAGTTAGATTTTTAGCTTCACTTCAAAATGTACCAAGTGAAATTATTGACAAAGCTCCATCAGCAGGATTATGAGAAAATCAAACTGATGAAGATGAATTAGGTTTCTCATATGCTCAACTTGATTTTTATTTAGATCACTTAAATGACTATGAACAAATCAAATCAGTATTACCAGAAGAAGTTATTAAGAAAATTGAATATAAACATAAAATCTCACAACACAAAAGAGATTCAATTTATAAACCAAATGATATAGATTAGGAGAGATAAATTATGGCAGGACATTCACACGCAGCGAATATAGCACATAGAAAAGGTGCACAAGATGCAGCAAGAGGAAAAATTTTTCAAAAATTATCTAAAGAAATCTTTGTTGCAGCAAGATTAGGAGCAGATCCTGATACTAACCCAGCTTTAAAATTAGCAATTGCTAAAGCTAAATCAAAAAATATGCCAAAAGACAACATTGAAAGAGCAATTGCTAAAGCAGCTGGAGATAAAAATGCAAACGCATTTATCGAAACTGTTTTTAACGCTACTGTAGGTGGAGGAGCAACATTTATTGTTGTTACATTATCAGACAACCTTAACAGAGTTAAATCAAATATTCAGTCATACTTTAACAAACAAAATGCTACATTAGGTAAAACAGGTCAAATTCCATATCCATTTAGAAAATTAGGAATCATTGAAATTGCTAAAGAATTAGTTAATGAAGATGATTTAATGGAAGTTGCACTTGAAAATGGTTCAGAAGATGTTGAAACATATGATGAATCATTTGTATTAACTACATTACCTGAAAACTTCACAGATTTAAAAAATGCAATTGAAGATAAATTCGGTCAAATTGACTTTATCCAATGTGAAGTAACATATGTGCCAGATATGTATGTAGAATATGATCAAGAAAAGAAAGACAAATTATTAGAATTTGCAGACAAATTAAAAGAGGATGATGACGTTCAAGATGTTTACCATAACATCGAAACTGAAGAATAATGCAAATAATTAGAGATTTTTTCGAAACCCTCAAATTAAGCACAGGTAATGAAGGGTTATCTTACTTCATTCTAATACTTGTCACATTACTTTGCTTATTAGCTATACCAACTATTCTTTCATTCATTTTTCCACTTATTAAATTAAGTAAGAATGGTTGAAAAAATCTGTCATTTTATTTATACTCTTTTTCAACAGGTTTTTTCTTAGTATTAGCTACATTTGGTTTTTTAAGAGAATCGCTTGAATTAGCGAATCAAGGTGCATGAACAGACAATGTAAACGTCTATGGGTATAGCATTTTAGTCGTAGTTGTCGGTCTTGCTGTAGGTATCTTATTTTCATTCACACTTAAATATGCGATTACTTATCAAATTAATAAAAAACTTAAAAAATCAAATAATAGAAAGTTAAATGCATTTGTTCACGACCACGATCACGGCGATGAACACGAGCACGATGATTTTGATTTCTCACACCCACATTCAGAACATTTTTACGAAGTTAAGAAATATAATAAAAATCAAAATATATTTTTAAGACAAAGTAAAAATTATAATAACTCAAAACACGTTCATTATCATCCTGATTACATCTTTTCAAATGATGAGTCAATTATTAAAGCTGAACAAGAAGCGATTAATTCAGCTTCAAATAAATTAAAAGTTATTGCTTTATTACTACTTTTAACTCACAGAATTCCAGAAGGATTATTATTAGGATACAACTTAAATTTAGCAGCAAACGGTCACGAAAACTCACTTACTATGGCTTATTTTGCTTCTTTAGTTTTACACTTAATTCCTGAAGAAACAATCTTCTATTTCAGACTTAGAGAGGCAGGTTACTCAAGAATTCAATCATTGTTATTATCATTTTTAGGGCTTTCATTATTTTTACCATTTATGTTAATTGGTTGCTATGCAGGAGCAGCAATTGAGAAAAACTGAATACTAAAAGGGATGATGATGTCAGCAATCGCAGGAATTTTCATTTTCACTACTTTAATTGAGTTTATTCCTGAGTTTTATCATTCACATATGTCGAAGAAAAAATGATATTTCATTCTTGCATTCTTATTTATTGGTGTAATCTTTGCTGCATTAATTCTTTCATTCCATACACACAATCACTCACATTAATTGTGAGTTTTTGTTTTATTTATCATATTCCTGTAGATATTTTCGGTGTAATAAAACATATTGATAACAATTTCTGCAAAACTTATATAATTTAAATATTAAATATTTAAATTTTTACAACACAAACAAAAAGGATTTGAATGAAAACAAAATACAAAATAAGCTTACTTTCGTGTTTATGCGTAGTTTTTGTAATTCTGTTTATTTTACTAACTGCAATTTTAGTAAAAAATAACGAAACAACTGCATTAACTTGAGAAATTGGTTTAGTTATTGTTGCAATGATTTTAGTTTTTGCATCACTAGCAACTACACTAGTTTGAATTACAAAGATTTTTGCAAGGTCAAGAAACATTGTTAAAAACTCTTTTGATTCATTTACTGAAGATATTATGTCAAGTAATAACATTGGATTTGTTATTTACAATGCTGAACATAAAATCATTTGAGCAAGTAACTTTATCAAAAACAAGTTTCACAAAGATTTTATTGATATTCACATTAAAACATTCTTTACAACAATTTCAGATAACAAAGAATTTTTAGAGCTTGATATGAATCAAACTAAAATTGAGTTTGAAAATAATAAAAACATTTATGAAGCTCAATTCTGACCATTATCAAACATCATAATTATTCGTGATATTACAACTGAAACTTTATTTAAAAATGAAGTTCATGATCAAAAAACTGTTATTGGTGAAATTGAAATTGATAACTACCAAATGTATCAATCAATCTTATCTGAAGAGCAACTTTACTTAGTTAATAAAACAATTATTGATACATTCAATGAATATTCAAAAGAATACAACTTAATTTATAGACAATATACAAATGGTAAGTTCATTGTTATTACAGACCAGGTTTCACTTTACAATATGTCTAAAGATAAGTTTTCTTTATTTACAAATATTCAAAAGAATGTTCCGGACACATCAATTGGTAAACTTTCGCTTAGTGTTGGGTTTGCTAGAGGATGAAGCTCGCTTAAAGAAAAATTAGAGCAAGCTAAAAAAGCTTTAGTTCAAGCTCAAAACCGTGGAGGAGACCAGGTTGCGATTTTCAGCGATACTGAGACTGCGATTTATTATGGTTCAAGTATCGAAATTGTGTCTAACAATAATATGACTAAAATTAAGAAAATTTCAGATGAGTTCCTTAAAAAACTTGATAGCAAACAAATTACAAAAGTTATTGTTTATGGACACAAATCAGCTGATATGGACTCATTAGGTTCATCATATGGAATTGCATATTTAGCTCATCAAAGAGGTAAGAAAGCTTACATATGTGCTGAATCGTTCGATATGACTACAACATATTTTAGAAATGAACTTAGTTACAAAAACAATGTTTATGAAGATACAGATTTAAACTTAGAAAAAATTATCATAAGTGCAAATAAAGCGTCAAAATTAACAGATTTAAACACATTAGTTGTGTTTGTAGATAATTCAGATCCAGGTCGTACAGATAATAAGGATGCTATTTTAAATGCAGACAGGGAAAATATTTTCGTATTTGACCACCACAGAGTTGGAAAGCAAATTGATTATTGTCCTGTTACAAATATTTATGTTGAAACAACAGCTTCTTCAGCTTCAGAAATTGTTACTGAAATTTTTATGCTCACAGATAGGGAATGAAAATTCTCGCCATTATGTGCTCAATTACTTTTAGGTGGTATTTTAGTTGATACAGTACAATTTACAAAATCAGTCTCAGCTAGAACATTCCAAGCAAGTGCTTGGTTGCAATCAAAAGGTGCAAATGTAGTTGAAGGAAGCGAAATTCTTAAAATTGATGAAACAACAAAAGAACAAATTAATACTATTTTAGAAAATGCACAAGAAGTTAAAAAAGGCTACTACTTAGCGTATTCTCCAATCGAAGTTGAAGCTGACGTTATTTCAATGGCTGCTAATGAACTTCTTAAAACAAAAGGCAGAGTTGCTTCCTTCGTTATTGCAAGACTTAAGGGAACAAACTTGTACAAACTTAGTGCTAGAGGTATAAATACAAACGTTCAGATTATTACGGAGCAAGTTGGTGGAGGTGGACACTTTGGAACAGCTGCTGCTATTTCAAATGAGGAATTAGAAACATTTGTTAACAATGTGCACCACGCAATAACAACAACAGAAAGAGAGTTAAAAGATGAAAGTTATACTAATTAAAGATTGTAAAGATGGAAAAGCTAACACAGTTATCGAAGTATCAAATGGTTATGGTTCAAACTACTTAGTTAAAAATGGTTTTGGAGTTCCATACAATGAACAAACTGCAAGACAATTACAAAGAAGATTAGATGATTTATCAGCTGATGAACATGAAAAAAGAACAGGTGCTTTAAGACTTAAAGAAAAATTAGAAGAGTTAAGATTAGAATTTACTTTAGAAGCTAATATTGATGGAAATTCTAATTTAAATGTACACGGTTCAGTGTCTACAAAAGATGTTGATAAAAAATTAACTTCATTAGGTTACAAGTTACCAAAACATTCAATCCAAAAAGTGCATTTAGTATCAGAAGGATTGCACGATGTTGAAATTGTTTTATACAAAGATATAAAAGCAACTTTAAGAGTGGAAATTAAAATTAAAAATGTTAAGAAATAATAGAAACAATCAAAACTCTTTATACAAGTGAGTTGAAACAATAATTCGTCCTTTAGCAAATACTTTGTACAAAGATGAAAAAATCGAAAGACAAGTTTTAAGTACGATAATTAATGATACTGAAAAACAAACTCTTGGTTTAGACTACCTTGTCCCTGAAGCATTTTTCAACCTTGAATACTCTACATTATTTAGATTTTTAAAAACTAGAAAAGCAAGTGAACCTAATCAAAATTACATTTTTGATTACAACACACTTTTAAACGAAATACCTAAATTCAAAGCTCAAAACCCAAGTCTTGAATGAGCTCCTTTATCAATTGAAACATTAAACAAAATTGTTTCAACACTTTCTTCAGATGAAAACTTTTTACCAAATGTTGAAAAGTTAATTGAACTTCACAAAAGAAGACAAGCAGAAGCTTTCTTTAGTAATTATTTAGCTGTATTAGGGCAAAATCCTAAAATCACTTGAGAAGACATTGTTACTGATGTTGAAAACTTCATTATTAGTAGTAATAATTTATCAATCAAAAATAGTGAATTTATTTCACTTGAAAGCGCTCTTGAGAAATACTTTAGTCGCCTTAAGAATGATGAAAATGAAGAAAAAGCTCTTCTTACAGAATTTAATGCAATTGATAAATATGTTAAAGGATTTAAACCTGGTCAGCTAATTATTTTAGCTGCTCGTCCAGGAGTTGGAAAAACCGCGCTTGCATTAAACATTGCAAGAAACATTATCGAAAAAGGAATGAAAGATGGTAAACCAAAAAATGTAGCTTTCATTTCTCTTGAGATGCCTACATCAGAGCTTACAACTAGATATTTAGCAACTTCTACACTAATAGATATGTACAAATTGCAAAATATCAAACTCTTAAAAAACAATTATGAAGATTTAATGAAAATTCATCACGTTGTTTCAAGTATGCAAAGAACACCTGTTGAAAATCAAATTTGATTTGATGATGATCCTAAATCAAAAATTAATGAAATCATTTTCAAAATTAAACATTTAATTAAAAACACAAACAAAGTGGACTTAATTGTAATTGACTATTTACAATTGATTTCAGGAGGAAATCAAGCAACAGGAAATAGACAAAACGAAGTTGCAATGATTTCACGTTCACTAAAAACACTTGCTCTAGAGCTTAAAATTCCAATTATTGCTCTTTCACAGTTATCCAGAAGTGTTGAAAATCGTGAAGATAAGCGTCCACAATTAAGTGACCTTAGAGAATCCGGATCAATTGAGCAAGATGCTGACATTGTTATTTTCTTAAGTAGAAAGAAACTTAAAAAATCAGCACACAGTGATGATGACGAAGTTAAAAAATTCGAATCAATCCCTGTGACTCTATCAGTTGCTAAAAACCGTAATGGTGAACCTGGTCAAGCAACTTTAATTTACACAGGTAAATATGTACAATTTTTAGACGATATGACAAATGAAAGAGGTGGATTTTAATGGACTCCAGTTATTATAGGAACCAAAAAAATAATTCTTCAGAGGTGTGCTATGGGTCATAAAACAGTAATTACAATTGTTTTATGCATAGTTATGCTTATATTATTTATTTTAAGTAGTATCTTTAGTGGAAGTGAAACTGCTTACTCAACAGTTTCACCTGCTAAAGTTTATGAATTAGTTGAAAACGAACATAGATTTGGAAAGTTAATTGACAAGCAAGTTAAGAAATACAATCAAATTCTAAGTACCATTTTAATTGGTAACAACTTAGTTAACGTAGCTTCATCAGCTACAATGTCTTATGTTTTATCAAAATATCTTTCTGATAATGACTCGCTTGTTGTTATTATCTCAACAGTGGTAGTTACTCCAATCTTAGTATTATTTGGTGAAATAACACCTAAATTGATTGCTAAAAATAATCCAATTAGATACTTAAAAGTTTTCTGTTTATTCAATGAACTAATGTTCTGAATATTCTTCCCAATCACTTTCTTTATTAGCAAACTTAGCAAAAATGTTTATGTTACAAACTCAGAAAGTGACATTAAATCAATGCTAGCACTCGCTAACGAAGAAGGAGTGCTACAAACCGGAGAAAGTATTTTAGCTCAAAATGCTTTAGATTTAGATTCAACAAAAGTTGCACAACACTACATTAGATTAAAAGATGTAACTTACATTTCTTATAAAGCTAGTGTAGCAGAAGCAATTGAAATATTCAAGGATACAAACTATTCAAGATTACCAATTGAAAAAGATGGGCAACTTATTGGAATCGTTCTATTAAAAGACATATTCTCACTTAAAAAAGGTAAAGTGATTAATTATATGAAACAAGTTCCAAGCATTTCAGCTAACTCAATTCTTTCAAGTGCTCTTGAAAAAATGAGAGCAGCAAGAGCTCAAATGGCTTTCGTTGTTGAAAACAACAACTCTACAGATGTTTTAGGTATCATTACAATTGAAGACATCATTGAAGAAATCATTGGAGAAATCTATGATGAATACGATGATGATGAGCAAATTTATGAAATTTCACTCGAAAGAGCTAAAGCTCATTCAAACGTTAAAATGTCTGATTTAATTAAGCAACTTGAGATTGATGAAGAACTTATAAGCGATGATGAAAAAGCTATGGACTTAAAAACTTATTTATTAACTAAGACAAATTCAACTAAACTACTTAAATCAACAAAATTCACTATCGAAGATGAAATTAGCTTCAAGGTGATTGAATTAGTTAAAAATAAAAAACATTCAGCAATCATTGAAGTTAACAAATTATAAAAAGTAGCAGTAATGCTATTTTTTATTTATCCCTTACCCACATATATAAAAATATTTTAATTTTTAAAAATAAATCAATATTATGGTTTATAATAAAAAAATGAAAATGCAGAAAAACAGAATTATTAATATCACCAATATTCGTTGATTTCATATTAACGTTTAATTTGGTGTATTCTGTTAACAAAAACATAACAGATTACATTAAAAATGAAATCTGTTATGTGATAAATACTATAGAGGAGCTTTTAATAAAAGTAAATATTCTAGCAGGCATGCGAAGATGAATATTGAAAGGATATAAAAGCCGAAATATAGAGGTTGGCAAACTTCTATATTGGTAGAAAAGCATAAAAGATTTCTACTCTTTGGTTTAACCATTGGTGCTATAGATTTACATCCTTTTAATAACATTAATTTATTTTAAATTTTGTATTAAAGTTTTGTAGATTTATAGTTCTACAAAACTTTTTATTTAATTATTTGGAGTTATTATGAAAGCAAAACAATACAAAAAATATGAAGATGTACCTAAAAAATATCGTTGAGATTTAGAAGACATTTTACAAGGTAAAAAATTAGATGACTGAATCGATGAGTATGTAGCACTATACAAAGAAAGAATTAAAAATAAAGATTCAAAATACGACTCAATTGAAGCGTATTTAGAAGATTTAAAAGTTAGTGAGCAATTAACACTTATTAGTAACAAGGTTTCTAATTATTTAAGTAACAAACAAAATGTTAATTTGATTGATCCTGAAATTATCAAAAAATCACAAGATGTTGAATTTTTAGATAATCAACTTGAAACTGAATTTGGTTCTGAAATTAATAGATTTTATGCAAACTTAGACAAAATGAAAGTTTGAAAAGATGATCCAAGATTAGCAGATTACAAAATGCAAATTGAAGAAACAATTGAACAACATAAACATAAATTAAGTGATGATGTTGAAGAATACATTTTGCAAACATCATATGGAGAACCTGATCCACACAACATTTTCTCAATTATTACTAATTCAGAATTAGATTATGGATATGTTGATTTATCAGACAAAAAGAAAATTAAATTAAATAAAACAAATAGAAATCAATTACTTAAATCAGATAAAAAAGAAGTTAGAAAGCAAGCTTTCGAAAAGTTCTGAGATGCTTACTACAAACACAAAGATTCATTAGCAGAAACTTTATTCCAACACTTTAAGAGCTTAACCGTAGCTGCAAAAGTTAGAAAATACCCATCAGCAGTTATGATGTTAACTAATTCAGATAAAGTTACTGATGAAATCTTACAAACATTATTTGATCAAGTCGCTTCTAACATTAAAGTATTAGCTAAATATTCAGAAGCATACAAAAAATTCTATAAAGCCAAATATAAGTCAAAAATGGAAAAATGAGATACATTAAGAGAACTTGTAAATGTTAAAACCTCATACACAGTTGAAGAAGCGATTGATTTAGTTAATGAAGCTGTAAAACCGTTTGGTGAAGAATACGCAAACGAAGCTAACAAAGCGTTAACAGAAAATTGAGTTGATTTTATGAGTGTCCAAAACAAACGTTCAGGAGCTTACAGTATAGGTGGAACTTATGGAATTGATAAGAAGTACATTTTAATGAACTTTGATGGTCAATTAGATTCAGTAGAAACTTTAGCTCACGAATTAGGCCACTCAATGCATTCATATTTTGCAACTAAATATCAACCATTACCACTTAGCTCATATCCAATTTTCTTGGCTGAAATTGCATCAATTTTCAATGAGTCAATGTTATATGACTACTTACTTAAAACATCTAAAAACGACCTATTTAAATTTGAAATCTTATCAAAAATTATTCAAGGCTTTATTGGTACAGTAGTAAGACAAGTTGAATGAGCTTCATACGAATACAACTTGTACAAAGGTATAGAAGAAGGAAATGTTGCAGGAAGCTATGAAGCAATTTCAAAACTTTACCACGAAAACTCACTTAAATTCAAATACAAATCTAAGAAGGGTAAAAAAGCTAAATATGTAGCTAAAGAAAACTTAGGCTCAATTTATGTACCCCACTATTACTATGGTTTTTATGTATATAAATATGGAGTTGGACAATTAACAGCAAATTACTTCTTTGCTCAATATAAAGAAAAAGGTAAAGAAGCATTAGATAACTACATTGACAATTTCTTAAAAGCCGGTGGAAGCGACTATCCACTTGAAATTCTTAAAAAAGTTGGAGTTGATTTACTTGATAAAAACTTCTATAAACAAAGTTTTGATTACTTATCAGATTTAGTAAATCAATGAATTAAATTAGGAAACAAAATTTTCAAATTAGATAAAAAATAAGGAGGTATCCGTGAAAAAATACAAAAAATTATTATTAGGTGCTATATCCGGTTTGTCCATAATATCACCATTAGTAATTGCTTCGTGTTCGAATACAGGTGATAAACCAGAAAAACCACCTTTGAGCAGCGAAGAGAGAACAAATTATCAAAGATTATCTGCCCAAGAAACAAATCTTGCTAATGAAGCTTGAGCAAAATATCAAGAGTATTACGCCAAAAAAGAAGCTCTTTATGAACAATTACACGATACTGAAACTGAATATAGAGCTGCTAAAAATGAAAATACAAATTCATTTAGAAAATTAGTTTCATTACAATCAGAAAAAAACTTTTATAGCTTGGTGTCTAGCTCAAACGATTTATCTGCGTTAATTTTAGCAGTTGAGAATTTACCTAAAAACAATGATGTCAACTTAGAAGTTTTAGATATATTAGGGAACTACACAAATAAATCTTATAAAGTTGTTTTAGAAGAAGGTTCAACACCTAAATCAGAACAATATAACGCAACACTTTCTAATATTGAAAAATTAAAGCAAGAGTTAGAAAACCAAAATATTAATCTTGATATTAATAAAAAATCTTTTGCAGAAAAAACTGCTGAATATAAGAAGTTAGAAGATAAAAATTCAGAAGAGGCACAAAAATTCAAATCAACAATTAGTCAGTTAGAACAAAATATTCAAGATTTAAACGAGCAAATTGCAGATATTAAATCTAAACAAGAAATTGCGAAACATACATTAGATAAATTAACACAGTTAATTAATGAAGATGTCTTAATGGGCTCAAGTTTTGCAGAACAAAGACAACAAAAGCTAAATGAATTAACAGAACAAGTAAAATCTGCAGAAGTTGAATACAACAAAACCAATGAAAAATTCAATGCTGCCGATAATGCCTATAGATCGAAACTTGTCGAAATCGAAAATCAATTCAATTCTCAATATGCAGAACAAATGAAAGTTGAATTAGAAAAGTTCAATCTTCATAATAAATTAGCTAGAAATTATCAAGCCCAATTAATTGAAGATGATTTAGCTTCATATCGACAAGATTATGTTGATAAAAATGCTGGTCAAAATAACTTTTTGACAAGTGCACAAGTTAAAAACATTCTTTATCCTAATATTGCATTCAATAAATCTAAAGTCAGTGATAGATTCGCTCAAAAACAAATTTATCAAGAAGTATATAACTCAGTTTATTCATCAAGCACATATCCATGAGATGCAAGTGCTGGATATGGTAATCCAGTTGACCCATTACTTTGAACAACTTATTCATCTCTTATTTCTTTAGAAAGTTCAGGTAAGGCAAAATTTATTAACAATGAAAAATCAGCACTTTCTGAAGATGGAATTACAAACAAGAAAACAGAACTTATCTTACAACCTACATTACAAAGATTTAAATTAGATTTAGCTGACGCAATCATTCTATATGTTCAAAAAGAAGAAAACGGAACTAAATTAGTTGACTCAAATGGTAAGCCAATTTTAGAAGCTATTGTTTTTGATCAAGATGACGCTGGATTAGTTCCTGGACCAACTGAACACGATGATGTGCTTAATGTAGATTACTACACAACAAGTATTGTTAAAAGAACTTCATCTAATCCACGTTCTATTAACTCAGCTAACTTCTTCGAAAAAGTAGGTTTAGCTCACAGGATGGAATTTAGAATTAGAAACGGTGTATTTTGAGTTGATTCAAACGGTAATAAAACACAATATCCTGTTGTTGCAGATGACTTTTATATTTCAATTCTAAGAACAAAAATGAATGACACACTATTTAGAAGACAAAATGGTGGAAGCAAAACTGCAGATGATGATATTAGATCGATGTTATCTGAACCAAATAAACTTTTTGATGATAGACAACAATATACAAACTCTTATTTATTTGATTTATTTAATGTAAGCTTAGACAAAATATTAGATCGTTCAAATTCAGTTGTTAACAAAGATGGACACTCATATTTCGGACTTGAACGTCTTAATGAAAATGCAACAGCATCATTTGTAAATATTTTAGATATGATTACTAAATCATATGAATTTGCTGCAGCTCCATCTGAATTTATTAAAGATAAAAACAGAAGAAATGATCAGGACATAACTCCACAAACTAAAGAAGATCAAAGTAATGAAGTCAAAATTAACAAAATTAGACAATCAGTTCAATCGATTGATGGACTTGCAAAAGATTCAGGTATCTACTGATATGGATTTTCACAAGATAAAACTTTATTTGCCGGAAAATACTATGGTTCTAAATTTAATTCAGACACATTGACTCAATCAACATTTAAAAATATGCATTATTGAGATTCAGAGTTTGTTAATAACCCAACAACAATTAATCAATTTTCTTCAAGATTTCAAAACTATTTAGTTGATGCTGCAATTTTTGATGATTCATCATATAACCAATATTTATTTGGTCAAAAAGCATCATATCCATTTACAGCCTTAACTCAAAAAAGAAGAGATGCAGTGTTACAAGATCCAAATGACTATGGACTTAACTCAGTTAAGTTATCAAATAAAGGTTCATTAACAAAAAACTTTATTTGATCACTTTTACCAAAAGAAGGTTCATCAACAACTTACTTTAATGATGCTTATTCATATGTAATGTGAAATATGTCGACTGCCGAAGCAATTTCTCAATCTTCTAAAAATGCAATTAAATCAGTATCTGTAGGTACAGGAGCTGAATTTAAAACAATTTTATCAGCTGCAATTGATTGAAACACAATCGGTATGATGCAAAGAAAACCACAACCTGCAGTTGGGTGAGTAAGTTACCTTGCACCTGATAATGATATTAATTCAAACGCTTTAGATAACTCAACCACAAACAGTTTAAGAAGCAATAGTGATATTGTTAATGCGTTCTTTGTAGTTGATTCACAAACAGGACAAAGAGTTGATTTCGGTGCAATTGGAAACTTAATAAATCCGAGCGATACTCAAAACATTAATACAACAGCTGATGATTCAGTTAAGAGTGTTGTTTATGAGCAACTTAAAGCAAGAATGAAAGACTTACTCGATAGAGTTTATGCTCAAAACCCCACTCTCCTAGGTAAAACAGTAGATATTAGTATTTTTTATAGATTCTTCAACTATCCAACTTTAGCCGTTAATGCACTTGATTTACTTATTAAGGCTTGAAACGGTTTAGATCCTAGATTAAACATTAAATTAATCAAACCAATAGATAAAGACGAGTGAAGAGGATTCTGAACTACAACACCATCTCCGGTAGACTTAATTGGATGAGGATACGACTACAACGGAATTGGTTCAGGTATTACAGGAATCGCGCAAAGAGCTCATATAACTACTGCAATGCTTGCAATTTTAGCTGACCCCGAATATGCACAAAAAATGCAAGCTTTATATCCTCAACTTTATAAAGTGGCACAAAGACTTGGTGAATTTATCAAAATTGATGGAAATAAATTATCAATTACACCAGAACAAGTTACATTCAATTTAACAAACAGTCAAGTTCAACATCTTTCAAACATTATGGGTATGTACAAATGAGATGGTGAAAAATTAATCAGAATGGATGAATCAGATAACTTAAGTTCATATACATCTTGAGATAACTTAAATGCAAACTTCTGATTAGATTACACACAAAATCCAGATCCAGTTACTGGTGAAATGGTTTCAAAATTAGATTTAGTTCATTTAGCACAAGAAATTGGAAACTTTGTTGGAGCAGTACCGAGTGCATTCTCATATATGAGTACATCAATACTTGCTAAAAGACTTAAAAACCCTAACTATTTAGTTCCTGAATTTGAAACAGAAATTCCATATTGAGTAGATATTAGAACAGTTAACGGAAAATAATTGAAAGGAGAAAGATGCTTAAATACTTATTTAAACGTATAGGTTTTGCTATCGTTACTTTGTTTATCATTATAATGGTAGTTTACCTTATGGTTGCTCAGTTTTCAGATAACCCATTTGCTAAAAAAGCACTTGAGCAAGCTGGTGAAAATAATTCTTCAGCAGTTAATGCAGGTGAGATGAAAAGGTTATTTGAAAACTCAGTTAAGTACCATTTAATACCTGATAATTTGATTTATGAGAATGTTAAAACAGAATGATTTAATATGAAACTAAATCCAGTTATCAGATTTGGTTACTGAGTTGGAGATTTATTTAGCAACCCATCAAACCCATTTGGATATCCATTCAATAATTCACTTTTAGAAAATGCAGACGTTAAAACAATTCCTGAATATTTCTTTAAGTACCTTAAATACTCTATTATTATCACATTACCTGCTTTCTTAATTTCTTCTCTTATCGGAATTACTTTAGGAATAGTTTCAGGATACAAACGTGGAACAGTTGCTGATGCATCAATTAACTTCTTTGCACTTATCTTTATAGCGCTTCCATCATTTGTTATCGCACCTATTATTATTTCAATCTTGTTCTCAATGAACTTTCCACCAAATTTCATTAACTTTAATAACCCTGCTGAAGTTGAAGCCTATGGTCTAGGTAAAATGATATTAAGTTGACTTCCACCAATCATAGTTATCGTGCTTGGTTCACTATCAGGGTACATTACTTACACAAGAAACCAAGTTATTACAGTTCTTACATCAAACTACATTTTAATTGCTAAATCTAAAGGTTTAAGCAAAAGAGAAATTTTCTTTAAATATGTTTTAAGAAATATTTCAATCCCACTTGCTGCAATTTTAATTCCATCTTACATTCCTCTTTTAAGTGGTGGAATTGTTATTGAAACTTACTGAGGAGTACCTGGTACATCCCAAGTTATTACGCAAGCATTCCCTAATGGTGAAATTAACATCATTATGTTCTCAACAGTGTTCTTCACATCACTTAGTTTATTTACAACAATACTTGTAGATATATCATTTGCTTTCTTAGATCCTAGAATTAAATACTCTGCATCTAACCCATATAGTGTTACAAGATTTATAAGAAACTACTTCTTAAGAAATAAACAATTTAAAGAAAATGAAAAAATAAAACAATCATAGAAAGGAGCAAATATGAACGCAAGAGAATTTGAAAAGAAATATAAATTATCTTTAGATAGCATTCGTCCAGCCATTTCACAATTTGCTCCTAAAGATGATAGTACGCTTAATTCAATCGCTGGTAAGCCTAAAAAACTTTTAGTTGAAATAATTAAGCGTTTCTTTACAAACTGAGTTGCAGTTGTCGCATTAATTGTATTTATAACTATCTTAGTAATTTCAATTTTTGTAACTGAAACTGCAAAATATTCAGCTACAAAACCACTTTATAATTCAGTTGGAATTTGAACAATTGATCCACAAACAATGCGAGTTGGTAAATACATTGATTCATCAACAAGTAACATCATAGGACTACCACCGATGAGCAGTCCTTGATATCCTGCTCAAGGTCACATTGATAACTATGAGACATTAATTAATACTTGAGCAAGTAGTGATTATTATGGTGGAGTTTTATGAAGGGACTTTATTTACTTTGGTGAAAATAATCCTGCTAATGCAATTAAAATTGTTGATATCTCAGATTCAACAAACAAAGTTTTAGTTAATGCTTATGTGTTTAACAAGGTTCAAAATATCGGTATTGCTTTAGAAAAATCACAGATTGACCCATCAATTTCAGCTGAAAAAGCTAGAGAATACATTCAGGCTATCTTAAATCACAATCCACAATTTTCATTATCTACTTACTTAGGAACAAACCAAGCTGGAGTTGACATATGAACACAATCTTGAGTCGGAACTTGAGAAGCAATTAAATTAGCTTTAATAGTTGCTACAATTCAAACAATTATTGGGGTTGCAATTGGTGCTTATTTAGGTTTCCACGTTGGAACTTGAATTGATACAACAATAATGAGACTTATTGATATTTTTATGGCGCCACCAACAATGATTTGATTATTAATCTTTGCTGCTACATTCGGTACATCTAACTTAACTTTAGGAATAGCACTTGTATTTATTGGTTGAGTTAGATCGGTTGGAAGTACAAGAATGTTCATAATTACTGTTAAAGATCAAGAATACATTACAGCTTCACAATCAATCGGTGCATCAAAAGCTAGATTAATTTACAAACACGCATTACCTGCAATCATTGGAAAAATTTCAACAAGCTTCGTTGCATCTATTCCATCAATTATTATGCAAATTTCATCACTTGCATTCTTAGGATTCTTCAAATCAGATAGTGCTAACTTAGGGACAATTTTATCTAACGCAGCATCACAAGCAGGAGATAACGCATTTATCTTAATCTTACCTGCATCAATCTTATTATTAATTTCAGTTTCACTTCACTTTGTCGCATTAGGAGTTCACGATGCTCTTGATCCAAAAGTTATTAAAACAAGATAGGAGGTAAATTTATGGAAAACAAAGATTTATTATTAGATGTTAAAAACCTTAAAGTCTCATTTAAATTAAGAAGAAATAAATTTATCACTATCGTACGTGGTGTTGATTTAAAAATCAAAAAAGGTGAAATCATAGGTATTGTAGGTGAATCTGGTTCAGGAAAATCAGTTACATCTAAATCATTACTCAACATAAATGAGAATTCATTTATTACAGCTGATAAAATGGAAATTGATGGAATTAACTTACTCAGTAGCGAAAAAGATAAATTCTGAGAAACAATTAGGGGACATAAAATCGGTTACATTCATCAAGACCCACTTACATCACTTAACCCAACTAGAAAAATTGGTAAACAATTATTAGATGCACTTAACAAAAATCCTGAATGAAAAAAATCAACATACTTAGAAAAAAGAGAATACTTAATTTCGTTACTTAAGCGTTTTGGAATTCGTCAAGCTGAAGCTGTTTTTGATATGTATCCACACACACTTAGTGGTGGTATGAAACAACGTGTTGTTATTACAATGGTTGTTGCACTTAAACCAAGTTTAATTATTGCTGATGAACCTACAACAGCACTTGATCCTACAGTTCAAGCTTCCGTGTTATCATTATTTGAAAATATTAGACAAGAATTCAATATTACAATTATCTTAATCTCACACAACATTTCAGTTGTTGCTAAATTCTGTGACTACATTTATGTAATGTACGCAGGAAAAATAGTTGAGAAAGGAACAAAAAAGGATGTTTTCACAGAACCAAAACACCCTTACACGTGAGCTTTAATTTCGGCTATTCCTGAAAATAGAGAAGATAGATTATATTCAATCAGTGGAACACCACCTGATATGAATAACTTGCCCTTAGGAGATGCATTTGCACCAAGAAACCAATATGCATTAGAAATTGATTTTCTTAAAGAACCTCCTTTATTCGAAGTTTCACCAACGCATTGAGCAGCTACTTGATTATTGCATCCGGATGCTCCAAAAGTTGAATTATCAAAAGAATTACAAGTTAGATTAGAAAGTTTTAAGAAGGTGTTTAATGAGTAAAAAAACAATATTAGAAATTATTAATCTTAAAAAATACTTTGTTAACAAAAATAATGTTAACAAAGCTGTTGATGATGTTTCTTTTGATTTAAAAGAAGGTGAAATAGTAGGTCTCATAGGTGAATCAGGTTCAGGTAAGACAACAATCGGACGTTCATTATTACGTTTATATAATGATTACAACGGTTTTGTTAGATTAGATGGAAAAATCATTTCAGGAAAAAGAATTTCTAAAAAACGTAAGAAATTTATGAACAAAAATATCCAAATGATTTTCCAAGACCCAATGGCATCGCTTAATGGACAAAATACAATTTTCAGTATTTTAAAAGAACCATTAATTGTTAATGGAATAATTAAAAATAAAATTAAAAACATTAAAAAAGATTGAAAAGATGTCACAAATAACTTCAGATACACATTTTTAGAACAAGAATTATCGTTAAGACTCGAAAACCTAAAAATAATTAACAAACTTCACATTCCATTAATTAAAAAATGAGAAAAGTTATCTGAAAACATTCAACTTGATATTGAAAACAATATTGATGATCAATTTAACTCATATTTTGCATATTTAGAAGAGAGAACAAAAATTAACTCTCAAGTTATTAACAACCTTTATAAGAATAATGAGAAGTTAATTCAATTATTTGAGCAAAAACAATCTGACTTTAGACATAGAAAAATCGACTTAGATGAAATTGACCTTGAGGAAGCTAAACTTAAATACAAAAAAATTAAACAACTTGCAAGTTTTAGCCCAGAGTACTTTGAATTAAAAGATTTGTACAATGACCAAAAAGCCTACTACAAAGAGCAAAAAGTGAATTTCAAGGATACTGTGTCAATTTCAAAAACATCAATTAAAAACTTTTTAGCAGAAGTTAAAAATGAATACACAATGCACAAAAATGATGCAAGAAGTACAACATTTTTAGAATTATATTTTCACGAATACAAACTTTATTTAATTAACTATAGCTTATATAGACAGTTAAAACAAAATTATCGTTTGCTTAAATTTTTATCATTTGAAGATTTGGTTGAGCTCTCAGATGAGTTTAGAGCTTACTCACAGGACTTTTATACAAAATTAAATGTGGATACAAGATTTAAATCATCAATCAAAGAACTTCAAAACATAGTTTCAAAAGAATACAATTTTGATCTTTCAAAGTTCATTCAAAGATCACAGCATTTGGGTTCTAAGTTACATCAAAACTATAAAGAAGCTAAAAAAACGAAAAATAAAACATTCTTTAGAATGTTTGTAGAATTCTTTAAAGATCCTCAAGATGTAAGCGATCAAATCAAAGTCGCAAAAGAAGAACTTAAACAAAAACAAGAAGTGTTTAATTTTGAACTTGCAAAATACTTGCAAGAATACTCAAATAGAATTTATGAAATTAGAGTAGAAATTAATGAAGCATTAAAATTCCAACAAGAGTTAAGAAGTAAAGATAATGTGATCTTCGAAAACTTCAAGAAAAATCACACTAACTTTATTAAGTTTTACAAAGAAAACTTAATTGAACCACTACTTAAAGAGCCTAAAGCATCTAGAAATAATGCTTTAATTAAACAAAGACAAATTGATTTAAATATCTATAAAACAAACGTTTCAGATAGATTAAATGGAATTGAATCGTTCAAAATTGAAACAAAATATTTAAATGCGAACTTAAGTGATATTAGATTGCTTATGGGAATTTCAAGTTTAGATATGTGACTTCAAAACAGACGATGTGCTAATTTTGTTAAATTCTTAATTGCTCCATATCGTTTCTTAAGAGTTGGTAACTTATATGTAAGAAATATAATTTACAAGTCTTTAGAAGATGTTGGGTTGTTAAAACAATTTGCTTACCGTTATCCACACGAGTTTAGTGGTGGTCAAAGACAAAGAATAGTTATAGCAAGAGCATTAATTACAGAACCTAAAGTAATTGTTGCTGATGAACCGATTGCTTCACTTGATATTTCTATCCAAGCTCAAGTTGTTAATCTTTTAAAAGATTTATGTAAACAAAAAAATATTGCTATGATTTTTATAGCACACGATTTATCAATGATTGAATATGTTGCTGACAGAGTTCAGATTATGCATTTAGGTAAAATTGTTGAATCAGGAGAAACTGAAGAAATCTATGCAAAACCAATTCACCCTTACACACTTAATTTATTCAAAGCAATACCTAAAATTTCAAATGCTAATGAAAAATTCCAAGATGTTAAGTTTGAATTATCATATTTAGATGAACAACAATTCCCTAATATTCCAACAATTCATGTAGTTGAGAAAAATAAACATTATATTTATGCAACTGATGAACAAGCTAAAAAATGAAAAGAAGGTAAATACAATTAATGAAAAAGTTAATATATAGAAGTTTAAATAAATTAAAATTTGAATTTGCAACACTTAGATTTTATTTAATATCACTAGCTTTTCTAGTTATATACTTTGTGATAGTTGGTGCATATTTAGGAAAAAATAATGCATTATTAGCCGAGGAAAAATATCATTACAACATACTCATAAATGGTTTTTCAATTCCGGCTTATGTTACTTGTTTAGTGGCTTTATTATGTATTATTTTCAAACTTGGTTTTTTAGAAAAAAGTATTGAAAAATTCAAGATGTCTTGAACTAATCTACAAGATGCTAAAGAACAAAGAAGACTCAAGTCTATGTCTAATGAAGAAAAGAGAGCTTATCTTCATACAAAGGAAAAAACTAAAAAAAGACAAATAGACAAACCTGCACCATCTAAGTTTCCATTTGTATTTAACTTTTCAATTTATTTACTTTTATCAATTATCTTCACAATTATTATTTATACCTAATAATCCTTGCACATAGCTTTAAAACTATGTGCGTTTTTACACACTTTTACTAAATGAATATTTTGCAAAAAGTCAAATTTCTGACATTAAAGGAGTATGCTTATTATAAGTGAGTAAAATGTTAATTATCTTTTCATTGATTTTTACAAAAGAGGAAAAAGATAAGAAATTCTTATTGTTAGTTGAATTCTGAATTATAAAATACCTTAAGTAAGAAGTTTTGTTTTTGTAATTTTTATTATTTATCACTTTCTGTTTTAATAGTAAATTTAACAAGCTGATTATTCAGTTTGTTTTATTTTTAGATGGTTAAAAATTGATATAATAAATAATATGCCTTAGTGGTGGAATGGCAGACACCGTGGACTCAAAATCCACTGGAGAAATCCGTGCAGGTTCGAATCCTGTCTAAGGCACCAACTTACTGCACTTTGTGCTATTTTTTTATACCTTTTTAGTACTCATGCAGTAATAAAGAGCTAATAGAATATTTGAATATCTTTGTATAATAATTTTAATATTTGAATTTAAAGGAATGATATGAAGTTATATTATGGAACTGATTTAGAATACATTAAGTCAATAATTAAATCTGAGGAAAAAGATGTTCTTGAAAGAGATGTTTTTATTTTTGACAACAACTCATATTTAAGCTCGTTTGATACATTAAATGAGATTTTGTTAAGCAATGGTTTATTTTCTTCTAGAAAACTGATCATCCTCGAGAATATTAGTTTTAGCAAACCTGCAAAATCTAAAGATAATTCTAAAAATGAGTATTTATTAAATTTATTGAAATCAGTTGATTCAAATATTAGTGTTTATTTAATTTACAAAACAGAAATAATAAATAAAAGAGTTATAAGTGACGATGCATTAAAACTATGTGAAAAACCTAAAAAAATAGCTGCATTATTACCTACACAGCTTGCAGACTATGTTATAAGTGAATTTGCGAAAAATAATATTGCTATAGATAAAACAACTGCATTGGTATTTTTACAAAAATTACCTAATGACTGAAAAATTATTAATAATGAAATTAATAAGTTGTGCTTATTAAGCAAAACGATTACAGAAGATATAATTGAGCAAACCATTGCACCTTACCCATCAGATGATCCTTTTCAATTTTCCAATGCCATTTCAAGAGATGATTTTCAAGCTATGTATAAGATCTTTGAACAAAAGAAAAACGAAAACACACCTGTTATATTATTGTTTGCAAACTTTGTTTCAACGTTTACATTAGTAAATAGAATTTACTGATATCAAAGTTTAGGACTTAATATCTCTGAAATTTCACAAGCTTTAAATATGAATGAAAAAAGAGTTTTTGTTCACGTGATGATTTTAAAAAGATTTGGTTTTGATAGAGTGCAAAAAATAATTGAACAATTAGCTAAAACAGATAAATTATTAAAAACTTCAGGAGTTGATTCATATGATATTTTCGAAATGTTTATGATCCAAAATTTCACCAAAAATAAATAAAACATTTATTTACTTAGATTCTCAAATTGTCAAATCAAAAAATGTTGAAGTTATCCAAAATTACTATGAGCAAGTGCTAAAGGTGATTACTTCAAACATTGATGAAAAATTTGTTATTGTTCTACCTGATTTATATTCTCTATATAACTTTGATTTATTATCTTCAAAAACAAATACAGAGCAAATTTTCTTACAGAAAATAGATAAGTTGAAAAGTTTTGTTTCTAATTTAAAGAAATTAAATGTTGAAATTCAAGGAATTATTAAGTTTGATAACATAACTTCGTTCGCAGAATTATTAAGCAGACATAATGGTTTCGATGTTCAAAAAATTTTGAATAACGAAACATCATTAGATGAGACAAAGTATGTTGATTTATTGAACACTCAAATGATGGATTTAGAATCTCTTGCAAATTCAGATAATCAGTTACATAAAGATTTTGAAAAAATTTACAAGTGACTTGAAATTGAATATGAAATTTCTAGTGTTGTTATTTCAGGTTTATTTGATTTTCTTAACGATAAGCAAAATAATATTCATAAACCTCATATTCAATTAATCAAAAAAGCAATTGATAATTTATCCGTAACCGTAACTCGGATTACTTTATATGAAAAGTACTACGACAAAGCTTTAAAAGTATGTAAACTATTCAACAATTATGATGTATTTACTAAGTTAGATACACATAAAGTAAGAAACATTGGAGACTATGATAAAGTTGTTTTTGCTAAAAACAATTTAAACTTCATATTCGATCCTAATTCATTCATCAATAGGTTTAATGATGTTTTAATTTACAAAACAGAATTATTATCAAACATTTTAAATTTATTGTTAATATCACCTAAATTATTTGGATATCAAATTCCATTTAAGCCATTCAATAACAATGAAAATAATTTAAATTCAGTTATTAATTGAGAAGATAGATTTTTTGATTTATTCAACACTTCAATTTTCAAAAGATACAAGATTCTAAAATACAATCCAAAACTTAAAAAGATTTCTGTCTCAACTTTTAAGACTAAAAAGTTAATTTGAAAAAAAATTATGTGCAACAATGTTACACATAATGTAATTATTAATAAAACAAATGGTTATGTAAGAATTAAATTCTTATTTAAAAAATTTAATAAGAAGAAATTAGAACCTTGAGGGTTTTATATTTATTAAATTAATCTTTTTTAATATTCAATAATATACTAAGGTATGCTCTTTTTATTCTGCTTGCTGTGTATCTTTTCGATACACATGCATCAATAAATGAGTAATAATCATCATTTAAATTAACTTGTTTTTTAAATAAATTTTCCATACCCTCATCAATCATTTTAATTGAAGCTAATTGTTGAGGTGTTTTTTTATTTACTATTTTCTTAAACTTTTTATAAGTACTTGAAATATCATTTTTTGACTTATAAACTAGTTTCATAGGTGTGAACATAGAAACATCTTTATTGTTTTTAATCATACTTCTAATTTTTGAAGCACTTGCAAAATTAGACATAGTTTCATCTGAATGAAATGGAATCGTTCTTTGGATTGAAATTGCTTTAATATCTAAATTTGAATTAACAATTTCTTTAACATACTCTATTCCTAAAATATCATTAGGTAAAGTTATGCTTACTCCTATTAAATCAGATAAAGCTTGGGAAGCCGCTCTAGGAAATCCTATTCCATTTTGCTTTAAATAGAACTTAATTTTCTTATTGTATTCACCAATATTATCTTTTATAGTTGTTGCGATTTTATAAAACAAATCAATATCATTTGTTTCAGAACCAAAAACTAAGTATTTTATTTTATGTTTAGCAAGCTGTTTTACAGCATTTGATGCAAAAATATGGGCTGCTTGAATTGATTTTTGATCATCAAGCTTAATAACTTTATTAACTCCATATTTTTTTGCTATTTTAGCTCTTTGTCTGAATGATGCAATAGGGAATTCTCCACGTTGAGTGTATTTGTTTGTCATTCCAACAATAATATAAGCATTAGGAATATTTTCCTTAATTCAATTTATTTGATAAATATGACCGTTGTGAAATGGGTTGTATTCGGCCACAATTCCAACAATGTTCTTTTTTCTTGCAATAAAACTTTTCATGAATAAATTATTATAATATAAATATATAAGTTTTTAGAATGATAATAAATATAACTGCTTACATATGATTTAAAAAATATTTGGTTACTAAATATGTTTAGTAACCTGAAAGGAGCATATTATGTTAAGTATTATTAAAGAACTCAAGCCAAAATTAGCTAAATTCAACATAGCAATTTTAGTTATTTCTATATTTGTGCTTATTTCAGGTTTTTCATACTTTGTATTTTTAATGGCGCTTACAAATTGCAAAAAATCAACTACTCCATCAAATGCTGTGATTTCGCTTTTAGATTTGAGTGCACTTATGTCTCAATGATGATTAGTGACATTGATACTTGTATTTGGAATTCTTAATGTAATTTGCATAGTATTTATGTTTGATATTAGAAAATCTATTTTTGGATTAATTGCAAATGGAAAATTAGGTTCAAAATATGCATCACTATTTAGAAAACATATGATTTTACAAATTATAGGTTTCTTATGCGCAGTAATCTTTCCAATCGTTACATCAGAGCTACTGAAAAAAGAATTAATCACACTTGATCAAGTGGTTCAAAAATTAGATTCTTCAACAGAAGTTTCACTTATCAAATAATTACAAGTAGCGTTTGTTACTTATTTTTTTACATTAGAAAATATCACTAAAAAATCTAAAAATGAACTATTATTTTTTACCTTTTATACTATAATATAAAAGCTTTTAGACTAGTCAAAATATTAAAAAGGAGGTAACAATGGCCATTGTTCCAAAACGTAAAACGTCAAAACAACGTAAACACAAAAGAAACAGTCATTCAGCATTAGAATTACCTAACCTTGTAAATTGCAAGCAATGTTCAAACAAAATTGAACAACATGTTGTATGTAAATTCTGTGGATTTTATAAAGGTAAAAAAGTACAAGGGTACAAAGCTTTATTAGATCGTAACAACTAATAATTTAATTAAATTTATAAACTAGAACAGGTAACTGTTCTTTTTTTGTTCCTTTTTGAGAGTTTTTACTAAATAAGTGGAGGACAAAAAATGAAATTATATTCAATCGGAGAAATAGTTTATAAAAACAAATCAAACATTATTTTAGAATCAAAAGGAGATGGATACATAGTAACTGTTGCTGACGACAAAAGATGAGAAGTAGGACAAAAGACAAAACTATATTTATTTGAATACAGAACAGATTATATGACACACACTTATGGGTTCAAAGAATTTAAAGAAAGGTTATTATTTATCGACCTTATTGGTATAGAAAAAGTAGGGGCTAAAATTGCAATGAGCATTCTTGAAAAAGGATGAGAATATGTAGCTCACTTAATCGTTGATCACAAAACTGAAGAATTAGCATCAATTCCATTTGTTACCGAAAGAATGGCTAACTTAATTTGTTTTGAATTAGGAAACAAATGAGCAAAAATATTAACAAATGGAGATGCTAAAAAAGCTGAAAAATTACAACTAAAAGATGAGTTATATAAATCATTATTAGTTTTAGGATTTACTAAAAGTCAAATTGAAAGTGCAGTTAAAAATGTTAAATTAAATCAATCGCTCGAAGATATGGTAGAAGAAAGCATTAAATTTATAGCAACTCAAAAAGATGAAGACAATAGATTTAAGACCGCATAGTTTTGAAAAATTCATTGGTCAAGATAAATTAAAACAAACACTTTTAGCAATGATACAGAGTTCTAAAGTTCAAAATAAACCTTTAGATCACATTTTATTTTATGGGATGCCTGGTATGGGCAAAACAACTTTAGCAACTATCATAGCTAACCAAAAAGGTAGCAAAATTCACTTTGTACAAGGCACAAACATTGAAAAGAAAGCTGATTTAATTAGTGTTTTATCAGTTGTAAATGAAAATGATATTGTGTTTATTGATGAAATCCACAGCATTAATAAAAATGTTGTTGAATTTCTTTATGCTGCAATGGAAGATTTTGTTTTTGACTTAATCATAGGTGTAGATGGAAATTCTAGACCGATCAGAATGAAATTAAAACCATTCACATTAATTGGAGCAACTACAAAATTCAATGAAATTTCACAACCTCTTAAAGATAGGTTTGGTTACATTGGAAGATTAGTTAATTACACATTAAAAGATATTTCCAAAATTTTAAAAATCACTTGCTCAAAGTTAAATTTAAATTTAGATGACGAACTAATTAAGTACATTGCTTCCTATTCAAGAAATACACCTAGGTTAGCAAATCACTTAATTTATAGAGTTTTAGACTTTGCACTTTCTTCAGAAAAAGGTGAAATTACAAAGCAAATTATTAAGAAAACTTTTAAATATCTTGATCTATATGAATATAGTTTAACAAAGGATCATATTGAATATCTTCAAATTTTAAAAGATGGATTTGAAGAAAAATCAGTTTCATTAGACACTATTGTCGGTTTAACCTTACATAACAAATACGATATAGTCAATGAAATAGAACCAATCTTATTGCTCTTAAAATTAGTGCAAAAAACTTCTAGAGGAAGAAAAATAACATCCTTAGGAATAGATTATTTACTAAGACAAAACTTGTCAATTTAGTTTTAATTTCTTTTTATCTTATAGATAAAAAATAAAGCATATTTTTGGTAGAATTAATACTAATTATGAAATTAAGAAGCAGAATATCAGAATTTTTTAAGTTAAGCAATTGAAAGAGAATTGTGATAAGCACTATCACAATTATTTCAACAATCTTAGCTATTGTTTTTGGTAGTTTATTTTACATTGGTAAAAATGTAAATAAATCTATTGAGTATGGTGGAGGAATTGAAGTTTTAGTCCAAGTTCAAAAAGATAAAAAGAACGCAGACAATCAACTTACAAATCTTGTTAACACATCGTTATATAACAGACTTAATAGTACCGGTTTAAATGGAATTACAGTTAGTTCTGAAGGTGATGGAAAAATAAGAATAACTAAATCAGGTCAATTAACCGATTCAGAGAGAATTCTTTTCCAAAATGAAATTGTTGATAAACCATTATTAACAATTACTGATGGACAGTTAAGACCATTATTCTATGAAGGTTCATTTAAAGTTGGTGAGCCTATTGGAGTGGATGGTTCACCTACAGATATACCTGCTTCAAAATGAATTCCACCATTTTTACAAGATTCTGCAACATCACAAGCAAATACATCAAATGGTAAAAACTCAGTTAGTCTAAAACTTAGACCAGATAGTCAAGTTGAATGAACAAAAGCAACTGAATATGTTTCAAGTCAACAAGACAAACGTGTTTTAATGTGATTAAATATTGAAAAATTATTATCAATTGCACAAAATGAGTTTCCTGAAGATTGAGATCAATCAGGACATAATTTATGAAACTTTATTCACGTTACAAACCAAGCTTACTCAATTGATAATTCAACCGGTTACCCTAGAAGAGTTGAAAATGCTTTAAAAGAGTTTGAATTTAATGCAACTGCTTATATGATTTCAAACGCTTCAGTTAATGAGCCATTAAATGGTGAAAGCGTACAAATCTCAGGTAATTTCACAGCTCAAGAAGCACAACACTTAGCTAACCAAATTAACTTTGGTTTAAGTGATTATGAGTTAGAAGTATTGTCAAATGTTTATGTGCAACCTGATTTAAATAACTCATCATTTAACTATGCAATGATTGCTGGAATTGTTATCTTCAGTTTAATTTCAATATTTATGTTAGTTAACTATGGATTACTTGGTGCATTATCAACAATCTCAATTGCTCTTTATATTTTCTTAACATTGCTAATCTTTACAGTATTAAGAGGAGAATATTCACCGGCTACATTAGCTGCCTTGATTATTGGAATTGGTATTAGTGTTGATGCAAACGTTATTACTTTTGAAAGACTAAAACAGCAAGTTTACACAGGAGACTCGCTGAAGAAGTCCTTCAGGAATGCTAATAAGCTAAGTATGTCATCAATTATCGATGCAAACGTTACAACTTTAATTGTTGGATTTATCCTATTCTACTTTGGTACAAAAGATGTGAAAGGATTCAGTATTACACTTGTATTATCTGTTTTATGTACATTGTTAATTATGTTAGTCTTTTCAAGATTTTTAGCGTCAATGTTAGTTGGAACAGGTATGTTCGATGACAAACTTTATATGTTAGGTATCAGAAAAAGATACATTAACCATAAAACTAAGCTTGGTGCAATGATTGAAAACTTTGATTACTTGAAACAATCAAAATGATTTGCACTTGGTTCTGTGATATTTGTTCTTATTGGATTGATTGTGTTTATTTCACTTTCAGCATCTGAACACAATATTTGAGGAGGATTTAATAAATCACTTGAATTTGCTGGAGGAACAAATATAACTGTTCAACCATCAATTGGTTCTGCTATTACATTAGAGGATGCTGAATCTATTAAAAAAGTAATTGCAGATAATGCTGCAAAATACAATATTGAAAATGTTGACCAAATAGTTTCATTCTCAAAAGCAAGTGCTTCAGGAAATGAATATGTTGTAATGATTAAAACAAGTCAATCATTATCAGCAGATGTTGTTGAAAAAATTAGAGCTGATATTTTAAGTAATAATGCAAACGTTGAAATTATTAGTTACACAATTTCAACAAGTGAAGCTAACAAATTAGTATTAAATGCAGTTTTAGCTACTGTAATCAGCTTTGTTGGAATTATTGTTTACTTATTATTCAGAATGAGCTGAACTTACTCAATTGCAGCAATTATCGGTTTAGTTCACGACTTCTTAATGGTTATTGCTTTCATTATAATTACAAGATTGCAAGTTTCAACAATCATAGTCGCAGCTATGTTATCAATTTTAGGTTTAAGTATCAATGATACTGTTGTTACATTTGATAAGATACGTGAAACAATTAAAACTAAATTCAATGGAAAAATTCTTAAAAAAGATGATATCAAGTCAATTGTTAACCACTCAATTGCACAAACATTCAAGAGAAGTTTATATACATCAGGAACAACAATTCTAGCTATTTTAGTTCTATTATGCTTTAACAATGCTACAAATGTGTCATTTAACATTGTTATGTTATTTGGAATTTCAATTGGAGTTTACTCATCAATCTTCATTTGTTCTTGAGTATGAGCAATGTTAGAAGGGTATAAACAAAGAAAAATTCAAAAGAGAATTGATACAGGTTACTGAAACATTAACCGTCCAGATGAGCAAACATTCGCTGGAGTAAATGATTATCTTTAAAATTTCAAACTCACAAACGTGAGTTTGTTTTTTTAACAAAAACAAATGCATTTGCATAACTTAATTATATTTTTAGAATATAATTACATTAATTTAAATTAATTACCATAAAGGAGAAAAATATGGCCAAATTTATAGATGAAGTTTATGTATCAATTCAAGCTGGACGTGGTGGAAATGGTATGGTTTCATTCCGTAGAGAAGCACACGTTGATAAAGGTGGTCCAGACGGTGGAGATGGAGGAAGAGGAGGGAATGTTTACTTTGTAGGTGACTTAGGTAAAAATACTCTTTTAACTTTCTACCAAAACAAACGTATTGTTGCAAAAGATGGAGTTAAAGGTGGTCCTAAAAACCTTTATGGAGCCAATGCAGAAGACACATACGTTAAGGTACCTGTTGGGACATTGGTTTACGATGGTAAACGTTTAGTTGCTGATATTATTGAACCACATAAGCCATATTTAATAGCTTCTGGTGGTAAAGGTGGCAGAGGTAATACTAAATTCAAAACAGCTAAAAATACAGCTCCAAGAATTTCTGAAAATGGATTACCTGGAGAAAAATTTGAAGCACACATTGTGTTAAAAATTCTTTCAGATGTTGGTGTTGTAGGTAAGCCATCAGCAGGAAAATCAACATTCTTAAATGCTGTTTCAAATGCAAAAGCTAAAGTTGCTGAATACGAATTCACAACTCTTGTGCCACAATTAGGAATGGTTAAATATTTTGACGATTCATTTACAGTTGCCGACTTACCTGGATTAATCAAAGGTGCTGCATTAGGTAAGGGTTTAGGAATTCAATTCTTAAAACACATTGAACGTTGCAGAGTTATAGCTCACATTATTGACTTTGGTTCAGAAGAAAAAAATCCTGTTGAAGATTATGAAGTTATTAACAATGAACTTAAGTCATACAATTTAAAATTAGAGCAAAAACCACAATTAGTAATTGCTAACAAAGAAGATTTACCAGCTTTCAAAGCACACTTAAAAGAATTCAAGGCTAAATATCCGGATGTTGAAGTTGTTTCAATTTCTGCAATCAAACGCGAAAACTTAGAAGAAGTTAAAGCTAAATTATGAGACTTAATTATCAATAACAAAGCTCAACCAATTGAAGAAAAAGAAGAAGAGGAAAAAGTTATTGAGTATGAACCTGATTTTATTGTTACAAATCCATATCACGGATACTATGAAGTTTCAGGTAAAAAAGTTGAAGAATTATACAATCGTATTCCAATCAATACATTTGACAACCTTGTTAGATTTAACAATATCTTAAAGAAAATGGGTGTTTGAGAAGAGTTAATTAGAAAAGGTGTTAAATATGGTGACACTGTTTCTATTTACGGTTTCCAATTTGAATGAACAGATGAAGAGTAATCAATAATTTAATTATTGATTTCTTTTTATTTTCTTTAAATAAAATAAAATAAATAAAAGAGGTAAATATGAAAGATTTTTTAATAATCGGAAACTGAAAAATGAATAAAACTTATACTCAAACATTGAGTTATTTAGATGATTTAGTTTTATCGCTCAAAGAATTAAACATTCCTAAAAGCATTAAAGTTGGAATTGCAGCACCTTATCCAAGTTTACCTGCATTCACAAGTGCTATAAGTAAATTTGTACTACCAGTTGCTCAAAATATGTCTATTCATCAATTCGGCGCATTCACAGGTGAAGTTAGTGCTCTTATGCTAAATGATTTAAACGTTAGATACGTTATTTTAGGACACAACGAAAGAAGATTACATCACTTTGAAACTAATGAAAGAGTTAATGTTAAGGCTAAAATCGCTATTGAACACGGAATTACACCTTTAATTTGTGTTGGTGAAAGTTTAGAAGATTATCAAAACAATAAAACTAAAGAAATTATTAAGCAACAAGTTTTAGAAACAACTAAAGGTCTTGATTTAGATAAATTTATCATTGCTTATGAGCCAATTTGAGCTACAGGAACAGGTCATTCAGCTACTCCTGAATTTGCAAATGAAATTTGTGGCTTCATTTCGCAATTGCTAGATAACAAAGTTATTGTTCAATATGGAGGAAGTGTTACAAGTCAAAATATTGAACAATTATGTGCACAACCAAATATCAATGGATTTTTAGTTGGTAAGGCATCATTGCAATTAGATAACTTTATCGAAGTAATTAAGCACGCTTTAAAAACTAGGTAAAAATGAATAAGAAAATAGAAATATACATTGACTTCGAAGCAATAGATAGAAGACATGCTCTTATTTATGATGAATTAAAGACATCGAAGTTTCATTCAATTCCGTTTGCATACACAATTGGGAAATATCCAAATAATGATAAAAACCAAGAAATGCAAATAAAAACAAATGTTATTAACTTTAGAAATTACGACAAAAAAGAATACTTCAAAAAATTCAGAATTAAATTGTTAGCTGATATAGCTAAATTAAATGGAATGAAGGTCAAAGATTTAACTGTTAATAATATAAATGAGAAGTTTGTGTTTTATGGTTGAAATCCCGTTTTAGAAAATACAATCATAAAAACAGTTTTAGGCAACCGAACAATTTGTCATAATGCAAATATTTTTAAGGATAAATTTACATCTAAACAAGAAATTTCATTAAAGTGAATGTCTAAAGGTTACGAAGATAAAAGCTACTTTAAAAATACAATAGAAATTCTTAAGAAAAAATCAATTCGCAAGATTACTGATGAGTCGGATCCTGGCCTAATTGCCTCTTTAGCTGGTTTCGCTCTTTTTGAAGCACAATATAAGAAAAAGAATAAGAATTTTCTTAATAATGCAGAAATCACAACAATATTAAATGAATTAAGAATTTATAATTCAGATGATATTCACAGAATTGATTTTATTTACAAAAATCCAGAAACTCTTAATCATAGGATAAAAGCTAAAAATGTAATAACAACTGAATTAAAATCAGTTGATAAAAAAAGAATGCAGACACTCAATAAAATTAATTTATTTAGACAAATTGATAACATTGTAATACTTGATAAAATTTCTAAATCAATTGCAAATGAGGACTTATTAGAAATTCTTAAGAAAAACTTAAGATGACTTGAGAAAGCAATTGAATTAGTTAATGAAGCAGAATTTAATGGAGAAAACATTAAAAAATATTTAGAACGTCTATCAGATGATTATGAAAATCTTTCTAAAAAAACACAGAATCTAAGAGATAAAATTAAAAACATTTAAGCTATACACACAGTGCTAAAAGTGTAAAAATCAATCACATTAAAATCATTATCAAAAATGATTTTTTTTATTATAATAAAAAAGCAATATACACAATATTGCCAAATTAATGTGGGAGATATAAAAAATATCGTTTGACCACCATATCGAAAGGATACAGAGTTTATGGCAAAAAAAGAAATTCAACGTATTGCTAAGTTGCAATTCCCTGCTGGTAAAGCTAAACCAGGTCCAGCTCTTGCTGGAGTTGGTGTTAACATGCCAGAATTTACAAAAGCTTTTAACGATGCTACAAGAGATAGAGGGGACGAACCAGTTCCAGTACAAATTACAGTTTACAAAGACAAATCATTCGAATTCAAATTATTCACAGCTCCTGCTTCATACAAAATTAAGCAAGCTGCAAAAATTCAATCAGGTGCTTCAAATGCTAAAACAACAATCGTTGCTACAATCTCAAAAGACCAATTAAGAGAAATCGCTGAATACAAATTACCTGACTTAAACACAGATGATGTTTACGCCGCTATGGCTACAATTGCTGGTACAGCTAAACAAATGGGTGTTTTAGTTGAAGGATACGACGACATTTTTAAAGCTAAAAAAGAAGCTGCTGCTGCAGCTAAAGCAGAAGCAAAAGCTGAAGCTAGAGAAGCTGAATTAAACAAAGAAGCTGAAGAACTTGTTGCAACAAAAGGTGAAAGAATCGAAGTTAACGTTATTTCACACGAACACGACAAAGAAGAAGGAGCAGAATAATTATGGCTAAAAGAGTTTCTAAAAATTTAAAAGCTGCTAGAGCTGCATTTGACAGAACAGTTGCTTATGATTTAGCTGAAGCTATTGAGCTTGCTAAAAAAACTTCTTATGCAAAATTTGACGCTTCAATCGATTTAGCTTTCAACTTAAACTTAGACGTTCGTAAAGCAGACCAACAATTACGTGGAGCTGTATTACTTCCAAACGGAACAGGTAAATCAATCAGAGTTTTAGTAGCTACAAACAATGTTGAAAAACAAAAAGCTGCACAAGAAGCTGGTGCAGATATTGTTGTTGATGCACAAGCATTAGAACAAAGAATTAAAGAAGATCAATTTGATTTCGATGTTATGGTAGCTGACCCAGCTATGATGCCTTTATTAGGAAAATATGGTAAAAAATTAGGGCCTAAAGGTCTTATGCCAAACCCTAAAACAGGTACAGTTACTCCAACACCTGAAAAAGCTGTTGAAGAACTTAAAAAAGGTAAAGCTAACTACCGTACAGACAAAGCTGGTATTGTACACTCATTAATCGGAAAAGCAAGTATGTCAACTGAAGCATTAGTAGAAAATGCACAAACATTAATCTCATTAATTAAAAGATTAAAACCTGCAGCTGTTAAAGGGGCATATATGTTAAACTTAACAGTTTCAGCATCAATGGGACCAAGTGTTAAAATTAAAATTGAAAAATAGTTAATTTATAAGTCATAGGGCAACCTATGATTTTTTTTATTCCTATGTGCAAGGCAAATAAAAAAATGAATGAAACTTTTTTAATTCAGTTTCATTCATCCATTTTATTCAATAATTTGCTTAATAACTTCGATATCATTATCAGTTATTTGAGTTTGTTCCTTAAACTCTTTTAAGAATTCAACATTTCTTGAAATCTTATCTTTATATTCGTTTGTCTTGTTTGTTATAGCCAAGAAGCTTTGAATTGATACAAGCATTGTTATGATAACAGAGAATAAAGCAATCGCAACAAACAAGTCCATTGTTTTATCAGGTAAGATATTAAATCTAATTGAATATAAGTTTAGAACAATAATTGAAGCAGATAAGAAAATAGAAATAACGTTTAATAATGTAAATAAAGTTTTACTTGTAATGTATTTAAAATAAACTCTATTTTTGACCTTATCAATATCGTTAATGCTGTTGATTTGTAATTTATTTTTCTTTTGTTCTTTAGTTTTGTTTTTGTCCATTATTAACCTCGTTTTCAATGTCCCTTGATTTATATCTGTCTATTTCTAATATGCTTATTGTTCTTTTAAATAATGTAAAGTTTGCTTCTTTATTATTCAAATCCTTATATATGTGTAATTTAGATTTGTATAAAAGGTGTTCAAGTTGAATTGCTTTAATTTTAGTTTGATAAAAGATTGCTTTTTTATTAATAACAAAGAATGATAATATACCTGAAGTAAAAGTGATTATTGCATTAACAATTGTTAACAAGATAATGTAGTTACTATTTGAGTTTAAAAAACTTTTGTACGGATTAGTCATGCCGTCAGGATAATAAGAAGATGCTCCTGCAAGGAATAAAATTGCTATCACACCGTTTAAAAGTGTAAACAAGATTATTGATGCATTTAGTAAATAATATAGAACCGAAAACAGAATAAGCTTAAGTTTTGTTTCTCTATAAAGCTTGAAATAAGCATTCAATGTAATGTTTTTATTTTTCATTATTTCTTACCTCCTGATGGTGAGGTAATTTCATCTTGAATAACTTCTAAGATCACCAATTTCTTAAATGATTTAGCTTCAGTGTACATATAGTCAATGAATTTAATTAAGTTTTCTTCTGAAATTAAACCATTAGCATACTTAATTTCAAGATATCCCAAGCTTTCATAAACTTTCTTATAAGTTGACATCTTAGTATTGCTGCGATAAATAGCTATTCCAATGTTTAAGAAGAATAGAATAATCATAAACACACAAAGTAAGATAACTGAAATGTATGATGAGTTTCTTTGTAATTCAACATTTCCATTTGTTTGTCCATGTGACACAATGATTGAAAGCGCAATTGCAGCTATGATAATTGATGAAATATTAAGCAGCGCAATTATGATAGAAAAACTGATATCAATAATCTTGTAAGTAAGCAGTTTCTTCTTATCATGCTTAAGTCTTTTGTTTAAATATTTAATAATATCTTTCATGAAATATATTTTAATTGAAAATATTATTTTTAGCTATATTTTGATAGTTTAATTTATAATATTCGCATGAATAAATCATTTGCAGTTTTTAGTGATGTGGATGGAACAATTTACGGATTTCCACATAAAAAATTATCAGAAAAAGTAAAAGAACAAGTTTTAGATTTATCATCTAAAAATATTCCATTTGTAATCAACACAGGTAATCCTGTTTTAGAAAAAATCAAACGTTTAGCTAGAGAACTTAATTCAAGATATTTATCTTGTTCAAGTGGTGCGATTATTTATGATATGCAAGAAGAAAAACCATTGCACATTGAAATAATTGATCCTAATGAAGCTAAAAAGGTTTGAGATTTAGCGCTCAAAGCCGATGTTTCATTATATTATGCAGGTGTTAATCAATTCTACTTATACAATGTTCACGATGATATCTATGAGTTTTTAACATCATTTAATGAATATGATAAGTGAATTACAGATGGAACTATTCCTGCTGATTTACACAGAATTGAAGCTTATGGAACAAAAGAACAATTAGAAAAATTTGTTGATTTATATAATCAATCAGATATTAAATTAGACTTAGTTAATGTTGATTATTTATATATCGAAATGTCTAATCCTGGTGTAAATAAGGGTTCAGGAATGAAATGATTATGTGAAAACATTTTCAATGCTGATTTAGCTGATGTTATGACAATTGGAGATAGTCCAAATGACATTCCAATGTTTAAATTATCAGGATATTCATATGCAATGGATAATTCTGACCAATATACAAAATCATTTGCAAAATATTACACATCAGATGTGCTTCAAGATGGATTAGCTGAAGCTATTGTTGATTATTTATATCGTGGAGATTATGAACTTAAAAGAGCCGTTTCTCAAATGGGAAATATTGCAAAAACAAATAAGAAAATTATGTACTAAAATACTTTTATAACTTGCACACTATTGTAAAAGCGAAAAAGAGAAATAAAAAAGCGGACATTAGTAAACTAGGACACGAAAATTGGACAAAAGTTTAATTTGTTATAACACCTCAAGATTCTTGAGGTGTTTTTCAATTCAGTACAGATTGAATTCTTTCAGTGTTATATCAAAATATAAAATTATTAATTAAATTTTTAAGTTCTTTAAATGTGATTTTTGATATGTCTATTAATTTTAAACATTCAGATTTCAAAATTGAAAAGAAATATTCAACTTCCCTATTATCCAAAGAATTTCCAACCCTTCCCATTGAAACCATTCCATTGTTCTTTTGAATTGTTTCTACATAATTTTTTGAAGAATATTGAAATCCATGATCAGAATGTGCAATTCATTTTTGATTTAATTTTATTTTTGACATATGTTGCATAACCAGTTCAAGATCATTTCTTGTTGAAAGATTGTAATTAACAATATATTTACTTTTATGATCAATGGCAACTGACAAGAAAACAAAATTGTTTTCACAATCTTTTGGAGCTTGAATATATGTTACATCTGTTGCAATAATTTGATTTTTTTGACCTTTGTAATCTCGATTTACTAAATCAATAAATTTTACATTTGTATTTTTTTGTTCTCTGTCCTTTTTCTTTTTTCTAATTAAACAAAACAAATTTAATCTATTCATTATTCTACCAATAGTTCTATAATTAAGCGCTATTTGATATTCTCTTTTTATATAATTTTCAAGTCTTTTTCTTCCGAATAAACATTTATTTTGTTTAAATGATTTAATTACTAATTCATCATATTTATTATTAAATTTTAGATTTTTATTTTGTTTATTTTTTGTTTTTAAATTATGAATGGTTGATTTAGACTTGTTAAATGAAAGACCCAATCTTCTTACAGAAATTGAAGACTTTTTTATCTTAGAAATATTAACTTCAATTCCATTTTTATCAAAAGAATCTTTGTAAATTTCCAAAAGTTCTATTAATTGTTCTTTTGGCATTTTTTCTCATTCTTTTTTAACAATTTCAATTGGGGTTATATTTTTCTTTTTTGCCTTCCTACACCTTTACCTTTTTTAGAAGATTTGCCTGTTTGAGATTCTAAATTAGTCATACCTAAATTATATCTTTTGTAATTTCTAATAAAATATCTTTTCACTTCAATGAATTTTTTATCAAAAAAGCTAATTCCTCTGATTGAAAGAAATTTATTTTCAAAATCATTTTTTGCAATTAAACCTTTTTTATAATCGTGATAAATTGAAAAAAGTTCAAGTCATTCATGCTGTTTAAGTTGTCTCATATATTCTCCTATACAAAAAACACGAAATATGGATTGTCCAATTTTCGTGTCCCAGTTTACATTAGTCCGTTTTTTATGATGTTTAAACTATTTGTTTTTGTTTACAAATTCATCTAAACGTGAACGTTTTCTAGCACCTTTGTTTGGGTGGAAAACACCTTTAGAAACAGCTTTAGCAATTGTTTTGTGAGCAAATGCAACTAATTCAGCAGCTTTTGCATCTTTAGCTAAAACAGCTTCTCTAGCTTTACGTATAGCTGTTTTAACTCTTGATTTCATAGCAGCGTTTTTAACACGAGCTTTTTCCATCTTAGCTATACTTTTAACTTTAGATTTAATGTTAGCCATAAATCCTCCCTTTTTCTAAATATATGTGAAAAATCTTTTCTATTATACTATATTTTTAGCTTTTGAATTTTTGGTTATATGCAATTCCGATTTTTGAAGATAAGTTATCATCTACACCATTTATCTTAGTGTGTGTGACTTTTTCGTTTGGATCGTTTTCAATTTGATAAATGTATAATGCACTATTATCTACTTCATTGTTATCTGTAATGAAGTAATTTCTTTTAACTAACTCATATTCAAATCTTGTTGGAGGAGTATAGTTAACAAAGTCGAAGTTATTAAGCTGTAAGTATTTTTTATTCATTATTTTAACAAATTTACTATTAGCAAAATCGATGTGATTTACTATAAACTCAATCTTTTTCTTAAATTCATCTTCATCATTCATATTTACTGCATTTTCAGGATCTTCATTATTTAAATCTTGAATCAACCTTACAAAAACATTTTTAGTTTCTTGAATACTAAATAATTCTTCAACTTTTGCTTTATATGAACTAAGTGTATTGATATCAATTAATGTAGTTTTATAAAGATCGTGTAGTTGATTCTTGAAATCATTATATTTATTTAAATCTGTATAGTAGTCTCTGAACACTAAATCAATATATTCATCATACATTTTAAGTGAATAATTATTTAGACCTTCCTGAATATCATTTTTAAATTGTTTTGTGAATCTATATAACTCACCTATATTTGAATAAATTGATGAATTTAATGTTTCATAAAGTTCATCAAGTGTTCCTTGCGATGTGTTTTTAGCAACTACTAATCCATCTATAAGTAAGATGTTTTGTGCGATTTTAAATGATTGTACTGTTCCGTTTTCGACTTCTTCATAGTTATTATCTGAGAAGTAAGCATCCAGTGCATCACCATTATACATAACAGCTGAGTCAGCTTCTGGATACTGTGGATTAATTAATTTATTTAAGATACCTTGACCATCACCATCATATGTGATGTACTTACTATCATTTGGATTTTTTCCAGTACCTTTTTGAACAAGTGAATAGAAGTTATCGATAAACTTTGTGTAGTTATCTTTAGTAACATCGTTATTTGTGTTTAAGACTACACCGGTAGGTTTAAAGTCATAAAATGAACCATATAACATATTAGCTCTAACAGCATCTGTAATAGTTAAATTAGAATATCCATTATTAAACAATGCATTTAATTGGTTATATAAACTAAGTGAACCGAACTCTTCAAGATTTGTTCCATTAGCTTGTAATTCTGTTTTATTTTGATCTAATAATTCTTTTGTGATTGGTTGCACACCGTTAGTTTGCTTTTGTTTCTTTGTGTTAAATGCAACTACTGCATCTTGCATAAAGTATGGAACAAAGTATTCTCATAAGTGTCTTGGTTCCTCATATTTTTTACCTGATTGATCTGTTTTTAGATCTTCATCATAACTTGCTAAATGTTCAAACACAATAGGTGTGTAAATAGTTTGCAAGATATTTTTAAGCAACTCCTTATCAGGTTTGTCTGATAAATTTAGCAACTTTTTAAAATCAATTGGTGCTAATAGGTCTTTTTTGATTAAATTAACTGCTTGGAAATCACTTCCAATTCCAGCAATTGCTTTTGAATTTACAAGGGCAACTGTGAATTCGTTAATTTCATCAAATGTTTTGTAAGAGAAGTTTTCTTGAATTTTATCCCTATTCTCATTTGAGATATAAGACTTGTAATTAAAGAAGGATGGTTTAAATCTGTTACTCATTTTTACACCGACTAAAGTAAAGGTAAAAATTGAGATTAAAGCAATTATAATAATTGCTGATCAGGCTTTGAGTTTTCTAAGTAAATTCTGCTGTTTCATAAATCCTTTTTGTCTTAATTCTAATTATTTAAAATAATGTTTATTTTATACCAAAACCAAATTTATTTTTGTGATTAAAATATTTTTTAAGTGCTATTTTTTAGGACAAAAAGAATAAAATGATATAAAATTAAATCATGATTACTAAAAATAACTTAAAGTGATTAATTTCATTTATCATTGCATTTTTTATTGTTACATTAACTGTTGTTTTTGTATCGTTTTTAGTGCTTAATATTTATAAAGAAGTTTCATATTTTTTCATCTTCTTGTTCTATGTAATTAATGTGACTTTTGTCTTTGTTATTTACAGTCAAAAGAAGCAACATGAGTCGAAATTTTCTTGAATTTATTTAACGATGTTATTACCAATAATCGGACATGTTATTTTTATCGTTTATGGTTTCCATTGAAAAAATAAAAATGAAATTAAGGTTAATAAGAATCCGATGTACTGTTTAAAACAATATGTTCCATTGTTTATGAAAAATCAAAATCAATTAAGTTATAAAAGTAATAATTTAACAGAGCTTACAAATCTTAATAATAATGTTATCCTACCTGCGAACATTGAATTCTACGAAGAAGGATATAGATTCTATGATCACTTATTTAATGGAATCAATGATGCAAAAAAAACAATCTACATCATTACATACATAATTAAAAAATCAGAAATCTCAGAGCACTTCTTAAGCTTACTACTTAAAAAAGCTAATGAAGGTGTAAAAATTAAATGACTTGTTGACGATTTTGGCGCTATGCCTTCACAAAAAAGAAAGTTATCTAAATTATCTAAACATCCAAACATTGAGTTTGCCTACATCGGAAAAATTTATTATCCATTTATTAATGCAAGTAGTTTCTCAAGAAACCATGAGAAGTTTATTATTATAGACAACAAGATGGTTTTCTCAGGAGGAAATAACATTTCAGATGAATATTCATCAATGTCAAAAAAATATGGACACTGAATTGATCTTAACTATAAGATTACAGGTCCATATATAAATACATATATAATTCATTTTATTAAGTTTTGAAAAATAATAACTAATAAAAAAATTGAAATTAGAAGTTCATTATTTATTGATACTAGTGATCAAGAATATGAAAATAATTCATTTTTAATTTTAGAATCACCTAATTTTGACTATTCAGAATCAGAATTTTTATGACTAAAATTAATTGCAACTGCTAAAAAGTCAATTCGTATTTGCACGCCATACTTTTCAGTTACTAATGCACTTAAAAAACAATTGATTTTAGCATTGAGAAATAATGTGAAAATCACAATTTACTTCCCAGGTTTACCAGATAAGAAGCTCGTTTATAAAATCAGTTTATCTCAACTTGAAGAATTAATTCCATATGGTTTAGAGGTAAAAATTTATGATGACCATTTTTTACACACTAAAGCAGGGATAGTTGATGACAAAATTGCTTGAGTTGGAACAACTAACTGAGACAGTAGAAGTATGTTTTCACAATATGAAACAATGGATGTTTTTGAAGGAAAATCAGTCCAAAAACTAATTCAGATTTTTGATGAATATGATAAAAAATCTGAAAATATGAAAAAAAACTGTAAAAATAAGAAAAAAAGTAATCTATTTAAGAAATTTGTTTTTGATATAACTAAACCATTGATATAATAAGAGTATATTTTGGTTAGATAAACTACTTTTTTAATTTTATTTTTGTTAAATTTTGAAATAGCATTTTATTAAAATCAATTACAAAGGAACAAAGGAGAAAACGATGAAAGAATTCACAGCTAAAATTATTGATCCAATTGGTTTACATGCTAGACCAGCAACTTTAATTGTTTCAACAGCTACAAAATTCAAATCAGATTCTAAATTAATTTACAATGGACGTGAAGCTAATTTAAAATCAATTATGAACATTATGGCTTTAGGAATTAAACACGGAGCTGAAATTACAGTTAAAGTGCTCGGAGAAGATGAAGAAGCAGCAGTAAAAGCTATTGAAGCTGCTTTAAAAAATCATGGTTTAATTTAATTGTTCTGAAAATCGCTGCAATAATAGCGATTTTTCTTTTTACTTTTTTTGTATAAAAAGAAAATAAAAAAAGACACTTTTTAGTGTCATATGGTGCGCGAGACAGGACTTGAACCTGCATGGGTCGCCCCACTAGAGCCTTAATCTAGCGTGTCTGCCAATTTCACCACTCACGCAATTAGTAAAAATATTATAAAACAAAATTAAAAAAATTTATAAAGATTTATATAATTTAAATTAACTTTAATTTAAAGCTATTTTTACAAATCAGAAGGTGTTTATGAATAACAAAGAACAATTTAAAAATCAATTAATTAAATACTTAGAAATCGAAGCTATGTCAAGATACGAAGAACCTGTAGCAGATGAATTAAGAAAAAATATTTCATCAGTTTACAGAATTTCAAGAGATAAATTAGGTTCAATCATTTTTCACAAACCATCTAAAAATCCATCTGCTCCAAAAGTTATGATTGCAGCACATATGGATGAAGTAGGTTACATTGTAAGAAGAATTGAAAAATCAGGACAATTATTATTAAGTCCAATTGGTGGAATTTGAGCTTCAACAGTTATTGGAACAAAAGCTAAATTAATCACAGCAAACAAAGAATATTTAGGTGTATTTGGACACACAAGTATTCACATTATGGAAAATTCTAAAGTTTCAAAAGCTATGACTAATAATGAACTTTATGCTGATTTTGGATTTAAAAATGAACAAGAAGCAATAGCAGCAGGAGTAACAATCGGTGATAGAGTTCAAATGAGTGGAGAAACTATTTTATTTGATAATCCTGATTTGATTGGTGGAAAAGCGATGGACAATAGAGCAGGTGTAACTGTTTTAGAATTTATTGCAAATGAAGTTGCTGATTTAGATCTAGATGTTGATTTATATTTAGTTGGAACAGTTCAAGAAGAAGTTGGAACAAGAGGAGCAAGAAGTTCAGTTGCACTTGTTAATCCAGATGTTGCAATAGCACTTGACACAACTTCTTCACACGATACGCCAGATGTAATCCCAGGAACAACAGCATTATTTAAAGGTGCTGCTCTTAGAATTAAAGATGGTGGAACATTAATGGATACAAAATTAGTTCAATTCTTTGAAGAAGTTGCTGCTAAATATAAAATTCCAGCTTACAAATTTGTCGCAATGGGTGGAGGTACAGATGCTCATGAGCTTCAATTTGCAAAAGGTGGAGCTGCGACTTTAACAATTTCACTTCCACAAAGATATTTACATAGCCCTATTGGTGTTTGCTCAATTTCTGATTTAATAGCTGCTAAAGATTTATTGGTTAACTTTTTAAAAGATTTTAATAAGACAAACTATGATAAAATAAAATATATTTAATTTAATTATTAAAACTCATACAAAATTTATTTTAAGGAGAATAATTATGGTTGAAATGCAAACTGGAGCATTTGTTGGGATGATTATTGCTGTTGTAATATTTGTAGTTATTGCAGCTGCTTTAGTAACATTCTTTATTGCTAAAAGAATGTTTGAAAAACAACTTAGAGAAAACCCACCTATCAATGAAAAAATGATTAGAGTAATGTTCAAACAAATGGGTAGAACAGCATCAGAAACACAAATTCGTCAAATTATGAAATCAATGAATGCTGAAAAAAATAAAAAATAATTTAATAAATTCATTTTAATAATGAATTTTTTTAATTTAATATAATTAAATTACATTTAATAATGTAAGTTTGGAGGAATTTTGAGTAAGACTTCTTATAGTATCAAGTTAAGGATTCAGAACTCGAGATTAGCAAAATTAATTAGAAGGTTTTGATATTGAAAAAACAACATATCAAAACTTAAGTATTTATTATTTATTTACTTATTGATTATTCTAGTTTCCAGTTTGATTTTGTTCTCACCAATAGCACAAAATCCTGAAGCTGCACGTGTTAAATACATTGATGCATTTTTCACAACAGCTAGTGCATTTAGTGATACCGGTCTAGTGACTGTTGATACATTTAGCCAGTGAAATGATTTAGGTCAAGCAATTATTGCTATCTTGATTTTAGCTGGTGGAATTGGTATTTTTGCACTTAAGTTTTTTGCGATTAACTACTTATTTGGTAAAAAAACATCCACCCTTGCTGAAATTAAAATTATGCAAACTGAACGGGGTGTATCTGATGTAACACAGACTACAAAATTAATTATTTCATCAGTTAAATTTATTTTTATTTGTATTTGTTTATTCAGTGTTATTCTTACATTTTATTTCTATTTCGCAACACCAAAACATACAGAGGGAATGAAACAAATTTTAACTGATGGTTCATTCAAAAATCCTCAAGGTAATTTTGTTCTTTCTTTAAAATATGGAATTTTCCATACTATATCAGCAATCAATAATGCTGGTTTTGATATTATGTCAAGCTCTTCGCTTATGCCGTATTATCAAAATTACTTCTTACAAATTTGTTTTATTATCTTACTTATTATTGGTGGATTAGGTTATCCAGCTCTTCACGACATTGTGTCTTATATCAAAGGCAAACTTAGAAGAAAGGATACACAATTTAAATTTTCAATATTCACCAAAGTTTCACTTACAACTTATGTAATTGTATTTCTAATTGGATTTGGAATTTCCTTAGGATTTGAACTTTCATCTTCAAATCCATATTCGTTGTGAAACCAATATCACTTACCTGTGGGTGTTGGTAATGAAACTCACAAAGCTTACATTGAATGATTCTCAAAAGGTGCAAATGTCCAAGATTTAGAATTAGAAAAATTCTCAAATCTTAAGCAATACATTGAAAAAGGTCAATTATACGGAAATACATTTGATAAATTCTTTGCAGTATTCTTCACATCTCTTTCAACAAGAAGTGCTGGATTCGCTACTGTGAATATGAAACATTTTACACACGGTTCAACCTTTGTGTTTATCTTTATGATGATAATTGGTTCAGCTCCTGCATCAACTGGTGGAGGTATAAGAACCACAACTTTAGCTCTTATAATTCTAGGTCTATATAGAATTTTATTTGGTAGACCGAGAGTTAGAGTGTTCAAGAGAGCTATCAACCAAGACACTGTTAATATGTCTGCAAAAATATTAACAATTGCAACAATTATTATTCTTATTGCTTCAATGATTCTATTCAGTTCATTCCAAGATTATGGTGGAAAAATCGAAAATGCATTCTTGCAAGATCCTAATGAAGGATTCTCGATGGAGAATTTAATTTTCGAAGTAGCAAGTGCCTTTGGAACAACTGGTTTATCATCAGGAATTACAAAAAACTTAAATATAGTTTCAAAATTAACATTAATTATTGTAATGTTCATTGGGCAATTTGGAATTAGTTCAACACTTAATGTTTGAAAACGTAAAAAAGATTTTAGTCGTACCTATGAATATGTTGAAGCTGACATTATCATTGGTTAATGATTGGAGAAAATATGAAACTCAAATATGAAAATGAAATAGTAGTTATCGGAACAGGAAGATTCGGTCAAGCTGTTATCGATCAATTAATTAAACTTAAAAAAGACGTTGTTATTTTAGATAAAGATGATGAAAATGCGAAACTTTATGCAGATGAAGTTGACAAAATTATCATTGGTGATGCAGCTGATACAAGAACACTTCAAGCTATTGGTATTGACCAAATGGAAACCGTTGTTGTTGCTGTATCAGACAACATCGAAATTGTTGCTGCACTTTTAGAACTTAAAGTAAAAAACATTATTGCAAGAGCATCTACAAAACGTCATGCAAGAGTTTTAAAGCAAATCGGAGTTAACGTTATTATTCGTCCTGAGTTTGAATCAGGTACAAGAACAGCATTAATTGCAGCTAACAAAAACTTTATTAGATATAGTGAAACACTTCAAGAAATTGGAGGAAACTTTGTTGTTGGTTCAACAAAAATTAAGAACCAAAACTTATTTAACAAACAAGTTAAGGAAATTGGTTTAAATGAAAAGAGTATCACTATTGTTTTAATTCAATCAGCTGATAAGGTTTTTAAACTTGCAACAGGTGATGTTACATTACATAAAGATGACAATATTACAATCATCGGTGAGATAGGTGATGTAACAACTGCGCTTGAATGATTTAATAAAGTAGACTAAAATTTCAATTCCACGTGTAAGTTATCCACATGTGGAATTATTTTTTTCTTAATTTTTCACAAAATGTGAAAAAAATAAGTAATTTTTGAAAATATTTATAAATAAATTTATTTATTTATTTATAATAAATACGAAATCTAATATACAGAAATTAAATTGACTTTTTTTCAATTTTAGAAATTAGAAATTTCCACATTCATATTCGTAAAAAATATTTGTGTATATTGATTTCTAATAGAATCTCATAACAAAAATATCTAAACAAAACAATTTAAATTTATTCAAATTTTTATTTCAATATAGGAGATAAAATGACAAAATTCAAAAAATTATTAATTAACGGAGCAGCTTTATTAGCTCTTACAGCTCCAGTTATTTCAATCTCTTGTCGTAACGAAGGTGGCGTAAGCGCATCTGGTGAAACATTTACTCAAGAAGAAAAAAATGGATCAGAAATTAATGGTTCAACATTAGGTGACAGAATTTTAAACAATGAAACACCTAACATGTCATCAACCGAACCTTACACAATTACAGTTGGTGACAAAATTCTTATTGGTCACACATTCTCAGATGGTGGTGTTCAACAAAAAGCTTTAGCAGCTTTAGTTGAAAAATACAACACAGAAGTTGCGCCAAAACTTAAAGGTTCATTACCAGTAGGACTAAAACGTTTAGGTTCAGGATACTCAGCTGGTAAAGATATTGTTACAAAAGGTCTTTCATCAAGACAAACCTCAGACTTTATGAACCTTATCTTAAACTATAGTACAGTTGCTTCAGAGTTAGCAAAAGCAAAAATGCTTTTAAGCTTTAATGATAACTTAAAATCAGCAAGTACAGATTTATCACAATTCTCAGAAAAATTCATTACTTCTAACTTCCAAACAGAAAATATTGATTTACCATCAACATGAATTTTACCTGCGTTTAAATCAACAACAATTTTCTCAATTAACGCACCGGTTCTTTCATACATTCTTGATACTTTAGTAGAAAAAGGTATGGAAGTTGCAGAAGATTTTCAAGAAGAATACAACAACATTAAAGCAAAAGGTCAAGGAGACCGTGCAGGTGTTAAGAAAATCTGAGGAGAACCTGTTGCAAACGTTGAAACAATTGTTAACGAATACAAAGGAACAGGTGGTAATGTTAAGAAATTAAGTAAAGCAATCTTTAACTCATATGCTGAATTACTTGATTTTGCAGCTATGGCACAAAAATTATTTGTAAACTCAGCTGCAACAAATTCAACATTACACGTATTTGGAGTAGACGACTATACAGCTTTATACAACCAAGCTTTATATAGTGCTTTACTTAAAGACCAAGTTGATGCAGCTAAATCAGCTGGAACAACATTAACTCAAGAAGATGCCCTTAAACAAGCTTCAGCAGCAATGATTGAATCAGTATCAAGAAATGGTGGAAAATTATCTATCAACTATGATGTTCTTAAAAAACAAAGTACATCAGCTTATGTAAAAACACAAGAAATCTTTAACAAAACAAAAGCTGCTATTGAAACAGGAGGATTAAAAATCTATCCTGGTGGTCAATATTCATCAAATGACCAAACAAAACACTACATGGCGTTTTCAATCGGTTCAACAGCTGGATATTCACACAACTATGTTTCAGGTGAATCATCAGATTTAATTAACAGCCTTAACAAAGGTGCGTCAGTTACAATCGATGAAAAAGGAAGCTCATTAAAACTTTCTGAAAACAAGAAAACTCCAGGAATAGTTTTATTATCAAAATTAGAATCTGGAAAATTGGCATTCGGAAAATACAAAAATGCAATTCATAGTGCATCAGAAGCAACATTCCCTAATGGTAAAAATGCTAATTATGAACTTCAATTTGTTAATGCAGCTGAAGAAACAGCATTTACTAGTGCATTAACAGATGAAGCATTACCAAAAGCATCATTAATTATAATTAACAAAGATGGTAGTGATAAAATTATCGAAAAAGCTAAAGCACAAAACGTTCCAGTTGCTGAATTGAAAAAGAAAAATGGCACAAAATACTATGGTATTTTACTTTTAGATTCAGTTGAAAACAAATTACTTAAAAGCGCTGACGAAGCTCTTGTTGCTAAATTAACTGCAATGGGATACACAATTAAAGTAGCTACAGCTCTTGAATTATTAGGTAAAGAAGAATTAATTTCTCAACCAGTTCCACTTAGATGAACTTCTGAAGATCCATATAATGTTGTTTATGTACAAGGGCCATCAATGATCGGTGTTCATACAACTGAAGCAGGTGATCTTGCAACAAAATTATTTGTAAACTGATTAATGACATCAGAAACTACATATGAAAGATTCACAATTCAAGGTAACAGTGGAGCAGAAGAAGTTATTGCAGAAAACTTAACACCACGTGACATGTTCCAAAGTGCTATGGGATACATTCTTCCTTACAAAGGATTTGAAAAGAATACAGATTTCCCTACAAAAGGAAAACTTAACCCATACTTAAAAACAGCATTCGAATTATTCTCAAACGTTGCTAAGTCAACAGATGCAGATGAAGTTCCATATGTAACATTTGAAGAACCAGGGTCAATTTTTGCTGATTCATTCAGAAGTGGAGTTCAAGGAGCATGAGACTCATTACAAGCAGGAATCGATTCAAACAAAGCAGATTCTTCACATGCAAAACCAACATTTGAGGACTTTATTAGAAACGCTACAGTTAAATAACAAAAATTCTCATACATTAAAAAACAAATGAAAATATAGTTTTAATTATGTTAAAACTATATTTTTGCTTTTAAATTAAGGAGAAACATGAAGCTAAAAAATAAATTAATACCTTTAGTATTAGGTTCAGCATTATCATTAACACCAATTGCGATGAGTGTTTCATGTGGTTACGGCAATAAAGCTACTGTTGTTAAAGTTCAAGAGGGCACTAACATAGTGGATGTAGAAGTGGGTGGCCCTATTCGAACTGCTTTAAAATTTGAAAAAAATAAATTTACTAAAACAGCACAAGTTGTTCCGGCATTTGAATCTATAGATTCAAGAGTTGAATTCGCTAAAGCTGTTGATGCTATTAAAGATGTTATTGGTGCTGATCTTAATAATGAGATGACTTCTGGTTTCAGCATTAACCCTGAAATAGTCGCACAATCACAATATTTAATTCCTTCTAATTCAGCTGTATCATATGAAGAGTCATTCATTAATAAAGAATATACATACTTTATTAATGATATAAATGCAGGTAAAAAATATGAAGTTATTGTAAAAATAGATAAAAAAAATCCATATTCAATGGGATTAAATACAAAAAGCGATTATTTCAAACAAGATTTACCAAATAGAGAAACTTTATTACAAAATATGACATCTATTCCTGTATTAATTAACTTTAATTTCGAAGTTTCAATTAAATTAGATGGTCAATTATGAAAAGTGCCTAAATTTAGCACTGTAGCACAAGCTAGCGGTTTAAACGTTTCTTCTACAATTACACCTAAATTGTCTGATTTCGAAGTACAACCATCTTATTCAAAAATGAAAAAATTATCTATTGATTGAAACAACAAACTCATTGATATGAACTCATTTAGAGCTAAAGTTATTAGCGTATCAGATGGTGATACAGCAACTGTTGTAGCATTAGAAGACAAGAAAATGATTAACGCTTCTATAACAAAAGGATCAAAATACACAATTAGATATTCAGGAATTGACACACCAGAAAAAGCTGTATCAAGTACTTTATCTTGTCCATTCGAATATGGATTTGCATTATTATCATCAAAATTTGGAAAACAAATCTTATTTAATGATGATCTAAATTCAGAATTCTATAATGTTAAAAATGAAGTTAAAATCGGATTCATATCTGGTTCTGACTCATATGGTAGATTAACTGCAGATATATTCTTTGGTGAGGATTTTGGATATTCATATAACGCAGAGATTACAAGAGAAGGATTAACATTACCATATGATTCATTTGCTAACTGAAAAGCAAATTACAATGAACCAAAAACTTCTCCAAACTACGTAAACAGCATTTATCCAGAAATTGCATTAGCATTTAACCATGCTCGTGAAAACAAATTAGGATTTTTCCACTACTTTGAACAGGCAGAACAAATTGAAAAATATGTTTATATAGCAAAAAGAAATAGTAAATGACAAGCATTTGAGGAACTTTACAAAATCTTACAAAAAAATAATGAGGCTTAGAATTAATAAAATTAACAATATTGATTTAAGCAATTTTAGTTTTTAAATTTTCTTATTAAGAAAGGATAAAATGAAACAAAAAGAAAATACAACATTTTCATCAGCTCACGAAGCAGATATTCGTAAAATTAATCAATATGTTTCAGAATTAGAAGCAACTGATGTTGATTCTATTCCTGCTATTGAATTAAAAAACTTAAACATTGACTTCGGTGAAACATTAGCTGTTGATAATGTTAGTTTTAGAATTCCAGAAGGAAAATTAGTTACATTACTTGGTCCATCTGGTTCAGGTAAAACAACAACTCTTAATGCTATTGCAGGTTTATTAACAGTTACATCAGGAAAAATTCTTTTCAGAGGTAAAGATGTTACTGACTTCACACCTCAAAACAGAAAAATCGGGTTTGTTTTCCAAAACTATGCTTTATACCCACACATGAGTGTTTACCACAATATTGCATTCCCATTAAGAAATGACTCAGAATGACAAAGAAAATTTTATTTAGAAAAAGAAGAAGCTAAAAATGGAATTCGTTCTATTTACTTAAGAAAATTAGGAGCTTCTGAAGCAGAAATTGAACACTTAAATAAAGCATTCAAAAACTATAAATTAGTTAAAACTGAAATTTCACGTCAAGTTAGTGAAGCATACTCAAGAATCAGTAACAAACTTGAAAAAGCACATACTGATTATTCAGTTTCAGTAGTTCACGAAAATGCAGAAATTTCAGCATTAACAAAGAATGTTATTAAAACTAACAAAAAAACAAAACAAGATTCAGCGACAAAAATCCAAGACATTAAATACAAGTTCGCTCATGATAAAGCTAATGGGTTAATTAATGAAAATGAATTAAAACAATCAGAATTCTTAGCTTCATATGACAAGAGCATTCTTAAATTCTCAAAACCAAAATCAGAAGAAGAGTATCAAGAAAGAATTAATAGTTTACAAGATTTCACAGCTGAGTTAGTTCAACTTGATTTAAGTGAATTAGTCTTAAAAGACAGAATAGCAATTATTAAATTAGAACAAAAAGCTATTAAATTATTAACTCGTTACAAATTCTTATTAAAACAAAAAGAAATCATTGCTAGATACCAAGTAGAAAAAGCTGAAAAAAAAGCTGCATACTTAGATGCTAAAGCAGAATACAACAAAACAATTAAAGAAGATGAAGAATACTTAGGGTTAGTTTCTGATGAAAAGAGATTACCAAAAGTAGCTGAAGAACATTTCTACAGAATTGTTGAAGAACTTGAAGACAAATATTCTGTTAAAGAAGCAATGAAAAGAGAAAGAAAAACTATTGGTTTTGCTTTATTATCAGATGAAGACAGAGAACAAATTAGAGAATTATCTAAGAAGGTTATCAGTCTTAAAAAAGCTATTCACAACGAAGTTATGGAAGTTGCTAAACGTGTAGAAATTGTTCACATCTTACAAAAGAAACCTACTCGTTTATCAGGAGGTCAACAACAACGTGTTTCTATTGCACGTGCTATTGTTAAAAAACCTCAAATTCTTTTAATGGACGAGCCACTTTCAAACTTAGATGCTAAATTACGTATCTCAACTCGTCAATGAATTAGAGAAATCCAACAATCATTAGGTATTACAACAGTTTTCGTTACACACGACCAAGAGGAAGCTATGTCTATTTCAGACATTATTGTATGTATGTCAACTGCTAGAGTTCAACAAATGGGTACACCAATGGAACTTTACTCAAAACCAAGAAACCAATTCGTTGCAAGATTCCTTGGTATGCCAGAAATGGGATTATTCAAATCAGAAGTTAAAGATGGTGTAGTTACAATGGCTGACGTAAAACTTCCAGAAATCAAACTTCATGACAATAAAGACAACATCACATTAAACATTGGTGTTCGTTCAGAAGATTTCATTATTAAATCAAAAGAACAAGGTTCTATGTTCAAAGGTAAAGTAGTAGTGGTAGAAAACTTCGGAAAAGAAAGTAAATTAGTTGTTTTAGTTGAAGGAGTAGGAAGAATTAACTTCTTATTAGACAACAACTACTCATTTGCTAAAAATGATGAAATTTACTTCGATGTACCATTGAAGAAATTACACATTTTTGATGCTTTATCTGAAGAGAGAATAGAATATGATATCAAGAAATAAGTTTCATAGTTTTATACAAGAAAATTTTCCTTTCTTGTTTAATTGATCTACAAAAAAACAAGCAAAAAGAAAATCTACTTTATCACACACAATTTTAGATAAGAAAACACCGTTCTGAATTCCGATGTTATTCTTATTACCAGGTGTTATATTGTTATCATTATTCACAATTACACCTTTATTCATTAATATTTATGAATCATTAACAACAGAAACAGGATCATTAACAGGACAAAACTATGCAAGTGTTTTCACAAACCAATACTTTGCTGTTGGGGTTAGAAACTCATTTATTTATGGTTTATTTGTTCTTCCATTTGTTATGATGATTGCCTTAGTAGTATCATCAGTTATTGCTAAGCTTTACAGAAAGTGAGCTAGAGGATTTTGACAAACAGTATTCTTCATGCCTTATGTTACAAATGCTGTTGCTGTTTCTTTAGCATTCATTCAATTATTCAGTACATATGGACTTGTTAACCAATTAATCGGAAAAAATATTCCATGATTAACAACAGGTGATCCTTACACATTCAACGCTCTTGTAGCTATGATTATTAATGGTATTTGAAGTGGTCTTGCTTTCAATATCTTAATCTTCACAACAGCTATGTTGGGTGTTGATAAAAACTTATACCGTTCAGCATCAATCGATGGAACAGGTGAAGTTAAACAATTTTTCGCAATTACATTACCATCAATTAAAAGTACAATTAACTTTTTAATTACATTAGGAATTATTGGTGGTCTTAAAGTATTCCCATTAGCATTATTTGAAAACAAACCAAATAACGCTTTAAACAACGGGGGTTCATCTCTTATGATGTTCGTGTACTACGCTACATCTACAGGAGACAGACGTTTAGCCGGAGCAGCAAGTATCTCGCTATTCGTGATCGGGGTAATATTCTCATCAATGATCCGTGGAGGATTCTTCTTGATGCAGTTAACATTAAATAACTTAGGAGAAAGAAATGTTTGAGTTAAAGTTATGAATACACAAGCGCATGATGCAAAAGAAATTGCGCAAAAATCAAGAGAAGTCAGCTAGTCAAGTTAAAGAGACTTCATTTTCAAAAGTTCTTACCTCATCAGCATTAAAATTATTCTTACTTGCATTATTTGGAGTTATTATCCTATTCCCATTCTTCTACATGATCTCAATTTCATTAATGAACGATGGTGAATCTCAATCATTAAAACAACAATTTAAATTTTTACCTTCATTTGCAGAAGGAAAAACATACATAGAAGGGCACCTTGTTATTGCTTCATGATCTGAAGTTGTAGCTAACACTTATAAGAGAGCATTCTCAACAGGTTATGGTAAGGCCTTTGTATTCACAACCCTCAACGTTATTATTTCAGTTGTACTTAAGGTCTTTGTTACATTCTTAATGGGATATGCATTCTCATTAAGAAACTGACGTGGAAAAGGACTTGTGTGATTTATTGCCCTTGCCTTACTTGTGTTACCAGAAGTTGCCTTATTATCAGGACAATACTTAATTGTTCTTAAAACAAAACTTTACAAAACTTACATTACATTCTTATTAGCAGTTGCGTTCCCATTCACAGCAAGTATTTTCAATACAGTTATGTATAAAAATGCTTTCGAAGCAATCCCTGGAAGAATTAAAGAAGTTTCACTTGTTGATGGTGCTGGAGGAATGAAATACTTATTCAAAGTTGCATTCCCAATGGTTATGCCAACAACATTAACAATCGTTATCCTTACATCTCTTGCTTCATGAAACTCATACTTATGACCAGCTCTTATTTCTACAATTGGTGGTCAAGACTTACAAGTTATGTCAGTGTGATTATTCAAAGCCGGATTTGACCCAAGTGATCCAGAATCAGGAGCAAACACAATGCAAAACGTCAAATTAGCTGCATCACTTCTTTCAATTATTCCTGTGTTCTTATTCTTCTTAATCTTTAGAAAACGTATTATGGCATCAATCAGTAGACAAGGTTCAACAATTAAAGGATAGTATATGAAAAACGTTAGAACAAAAGTTGTTATTTGAGCAATATTAACAGTGGTTGCATTAGTTGCAATTATTGGTTTATCAATTTTAATTAATAATGTTCAATCATTACTTGATATTAAAAAAACTACCTTAGATGCTAAAATTTTACAATCATATCAATACACAAAAGCTTATTCAATAGGAGGTTTAGCATTTTCATGCTTATTATTCTTGATGGGTTCAGTCATAACATATGCTGGAATTAAATCTTGAAGATATTCTGAAATGCTAGGATAGTTATTTATGAAAAAATTATTCTCTAAAAAAGCTTTCCCATTTTTACTAGGAACAGCTGCAGTTGTAACAATGCCACTTACAGCAGTCTCATGTTTATATGAAGATGATGTTACTGTAAAATTTGCTAAAAACTATGATGTCAATAACTCATTTGTAAAAAGAACACAAGAGAGAAGTAAAGATGCTGATGTTATAGCTAAATTCAAAGAATGAGAACAAAAACCTGGTTTAATTCAATTCTTTAAAGAACTTGATAACAGTAATGTTATGACTTATACATTCACATACTGAGATTTCTTATTCAAAAATTCATTCGATATTAAAAACGATGATGTAAAAATTGTTGCTGATAAGTTATATACAATTAGCGAAAACCACAAATCAATTTCAGTAGATGAAAAAGTATTTTCAGAAACATTAAAAGACGCAAATAATGATGCAAAAGATAAGGCACGTACATTAGTTGGTAGCGTTGCAACATTAATTAATGACTATTACGCTTCAAAAGATACAAATACAAAACACCCTACTGAAAAAGTTGAAGATTTCGAAAAAGTTGCAATTCAAAAATTAACTGCTAAACAGTTAGAAGATGCAGGTTACTCAGAAAAACAAATTGCAATCATTTCAAAAATTGATTCATTAATGAAAGTTGTTTTCTTCAACGAAGATCCTGCTAAATTCATTTCATTAGAAGATGTTAAAGAAGCTCTTAAAATTTACTTTAAAAATTCTCCATTTATGGATGCAATTATTGAAGATGAAACAAGAGATTCAAATAGCAGAATTCTTAAACAAAATGCAGCTGATAGAAGTTACACAATCAATTTCTCAGTAGTTAACAAAACTAATTCAGGTATTTCTTCATCACTTTTCCAATCATTCTTTAAAACAATTCAAGGTTCATTGTTAAACTTTGATTATGATTCAACAATTTCTAAAGAACGTGATATGGTTTCTAATATTGTTAACTTATTAATACAAAAATCACAATCATTCACAATTAAAAGAGATAAAGATGGAAACATTATGACTCAATCATTAATGGGAGTTGGAGGAGGGTTTTCACCTTTATACTTCATTGATGGATTAAACCCAGATACAAATGAACCATCAGATGATTTCAAAATCTTTAAACAAATTTCAATTGATAACATTAATAAGATAACATCTCATAATATTACAGAGTTCAATCAAACAGCTCTTACACCTGAAGAGGCATCTGAATTTAGTGCTGACCCACTTAAATTCTTCCAAACACACAAATATTTAGCTTGATTTGGTACAGAACCTCTTACAGCATACGGGTACTTCACATCATTACAAGGACAATACCAAAATGCTAGAATGAAATTAGAAGCATCAACAACTAAAGCTAAAGATAGAGAAGTATTCCAAGCGTTTCTTGATCACTGTCAACCAATTTATGACCAAATGATGAGAGATATTGCAAGATTAAAAGAAATTGAGCTTCAAAAAATTGCTTTATTAAAAGCAAATAATGGTGTTGAAAATGAAGAAACTAAAGTTATTGATAAAGAAATTGATGCAATTATGACTCATCAATACAAGTTACCTAGAAGAGCAACAAACTTAGAAGCAACAATAGATGTAACTTTACAAGAAGGTTATGAACAATCATTCAAAAAGTTATTACAAGGAAAAGCTAAAGTTGGTACAAACGTTCAATCATTTGCAGAATTATTTGCAAAAATTGGATTTACATTAGGTATCACAAACATCCAAGTAATTCGTGGAAATTCACCAGAACTTGAAAATAGTTACTGATTAGAATTCCAAAATAGAAAAACAGGTGAATGATACTTCTTAGATGTATTTAAACTTTACACAGAATTCTATTACACAAGCAATGAATATGTAAATGAAGGTGAAGGGGAAAATGCAACTAAGAAATTAGTTAACAGTATTGGTTCAAGAAAAGATATTTCAAACTTATCAGTTGAATACATTAATAGTCAAATTCAAACTTCATTACCAACAGGATACACAGTATCAGCTGAGTATCTTCCATATGCAAATATTAAATAAGAATTCAAAAAAGTTGAAAAACAAAGGCAAAATCTTAAAAAGGTTTTGCTTTTTTAATTTTCACAAAATGTGAAAAAAATTAATTAAATTTGAATTTAACCTTAACAAATTTCGTAAATTTATTACAATTAAAAATATGTAAAGTTCATATTAAATTAAGTTAAGGAGGCACAATATGCAAACTAAATTTAAATTACTTTTAACTTCACTTATTTCAATACCAACAGTCGCCACTGTTGCTGTTTCATGCAATTCAACAGAATCAGATAAACCAGCAACTCCAGTTGATGGACAAAACCCATCTAATCCAGAACAACCTACACCATCATTATCAGTTCAACCTCTCAGTGTTTCAGTTTCTTTAGATAATACAAAAGAAACATTAACAAACTATGTAGAATCATTAGATCAAAACAACACAAAAGAAGTTGAATTTGATTTAACATTAGATGATGATGGTAATGTTTTTGTTAAAAAAGGAACTGTTAAAGAATTTGTCTTTAGATTCGATAGAAGAAAACACGACTTATACAGAAATGAAACCGATGCTAACAATAAAAGATTAAGAACAAAGAAAATTAGATGTAGATTTAACAAAAAGGATAAAAAGGTTACTCTTCGTTTCTGAGATAAACTACACAGCAAAGGTGGAGAACAAGTCTTCTTATTTGGAGAAGAAACAACTACAACTCCAGAACAACCAACTACTCCACCAAATAACCCAGGTACTCAAAATCCTCCTGTAGAACCAAGAAATCCACAACCAAACAATCCTAATCCAGGAAATGAGAATCGCAACCCTCAACCTGGTTCTGAAACTCAACCAGAACCTGTTAATCCAGAAGAGCCTGAAGGATACATTATTAATAGCGAAAAAAGAACAGTATATGTTAGACCACCTTTTGGAGCACAATTTAAACTCAAAAATGACAACATATACTTCACAACAATTTTCGCTCACTTAGACTCACCAGGTGTTGCTAAAAATGCCAAAAATGAACAATCAATAAATACAAACTACTTCAATATTGAAACAGCAAATGGTAAACCAAAATCAGCAGGTGCTCAAGAAGTTTCTGAATTTTTAGGATTACCAAATGTAGCAAGACATTTTGAATCAATTTCACAAGATAATAGTTTTGTTATTTTTGGTGGTGATACAAACATTAGTGCTGATTTCTTCAGTATTCAAAATCTTTATCCAGAAAGCTATAAATTTACAATTACTAATTTAGGTGAAGCTGACAATAAGACTCACTACACTTCATTGGGTAGAACAAATGGTGTATATTCACAACCATATGATAAAATGTTCTTTAAGAACAAGAATAAACAACATTTAGAAACATTGACACAAGTTAATACACCTGAATTAGCATTTAAATTTGATATTTGAAGTTCATTTAGAAACAATGTGCTTACACCTGGAGATATGAACTTAAATTACTACACAAGTAATGAGCCTAAAGAACCAATTAGAGCTAGATTATCAGATCATGCTCCTGTGTGAACTGATGTTAAAGTTAAAAATAATGTTACTTTACCACATTCAAACCATTCTATAGATTTACATAGAAAAGATGCTAATGCACTTCGTATAGCTCACTGAAATGTGTTAAACTATGGAACATCTGATGATTATGAAACATTCCTAAGTACCAGAGATTTCAAATATATAGCAATCTCAAAAATTATTAAAGCATTAGGATTTGACATAGTTGGTTTAACCGAAATTAACTACGACAGGGCAGATAAAGTTCAAGCTATATTAGATGAGTTAAATAAAGATGGTTCAAATTGAAAAATGATTGTTCAAGACAGAGAAGAGGCAGTATATCCTCAAGATAGTAAATGAGCTAAATATGACTCACAAAAAGAACAAGTTGTAATTATCTATGATGCAAATATCTTTGATCCTACAAGTTTTAAAAACAACAAAATTGGAGATTCATTCAAAGCTGAAATTCCATTAATATAATGATTATATAAATTTGAAAAATAGCTAGATTAATCTAGTTATTTTTATTTTAATTTTAATAATGTAAAATTATTAAAATAAATATCAATAAACTAAAAGGAGTCTTATGTCAAGTGTATTTTTTTGATTAGCAGTTGCGTTTAGTAGTACAGGACTATTGCTATTTGCATCTATTGCTATTGCTTATGGAAACTTCATTAATCATGCAAAAATGAATGCTGTACATTTTCAAAATAATGAAAAATTCTTTAATTCTTACAAAATTGATGAAAGAATGAATAAATATTGAAACTTTCATTACATTATGTTAATTATTTTAATTTCGCTGCAATTTATTTTTAATGTATTTGCAATTTGTCTTGCATCAGCATATTTTTTAAAAGATTTTTTAGGAACAAATACTGACAAAGGCATTACTAGAATAACAAACTTACTTATTATCATTGCTTTAATCTTAATGAATGGATACTTCTCATATTTATTATTTAAAAACTTCATTGTAGTAGCTCGTGTATGACATAAAACAATGAGAGGTTGAGAAATTATTGATATAACAGAAGAACATAAAAATCTTGCAGATTATTTCTATTCAAAAATTTCAACTAAAGAATTTCCTAAAAAAATGAAATTAGACAAATTAATAATCAAAAACAGAGCGACAACACTCTCATATAGACTTCCAAATTTCACAAAATTATATAAAAACGCAATATTACCTAAATGATTTAAAGAGGGTAAGGTTCTATACTTTGCATTATTTGACACTCAATATGTAAATGTTGACTTAATGCATGTCGATGATACAAATGTTGTAGAATCACTTTACCAATTAATTAAAAAGTTTTATTAATTAAAAAATCAACTAGAATTTTCTATCTAGTTGATTTTCATTTACTTTTGATTTAATTCTTTTCAAGCTCTAACATATGAATCATTTTCATTAACTAAAAATTCTTCGATATCTTCAAAATTGAATACAAAGTATGTAATATCGCTGTAGGTTGCTTTGTTTCATTTTCATAATTTAGGAGCAAACAACTCTCTTACACCATTAATAGCTAATCCTATAACACCATTATTCATAAATTTATTGAAGTCACTATTTGCACCAATTTTTTTAAGTTCAAATTCAGTTGAGCTTCCATTATTGTCATATGCTTTAGTGAATAGTTTTGCATTTTCTTTTCATTGTATTTTGCTATTTTTAATTTGTTTAAGTAATTTAACAAATTTTGCATATTGTATAGAATACATAACAATATGAAAAACGAACATTAATGTGATTATTATGCAGCTGCATGCTATTATTAATGTATATAAAACAGATGTATCGAGTGAATCATTAATACTTAATTCTCTAGCTGAATATACTATATCCATAATAGAAAAGACAAGTGAAACAAAAATTCAAGCAGAAAGCATAACAAATGGTATAGTGATATATTTAAAAATCTTTTTAGCTCCATCTAAATACTTTTTATTGACAACTTTATTTTCTTCACTTCATTTTTGAATTTGCACTTGTTTATATGAATTTGTTAATCTTACAGTTTTTTGAATGAAAGAATGTGCAAAAGTTAGTATTACAATTAAAATTGCAAAAAATATGGCTAAGATGAGTAATTGAGCTCCAATTGGCAAATCGTTAAATATTAATTTCATTAAACTCCTTTATTTAATTATTATATTATTTACACGTCTTTTTTAAAATAAAAACACTCATAAAGAGTGTTTAAATTACATTTTGATGCTTCCGTTTGATCTAGGGTATGGAATTGTTTCTCTAATGTTTTCTGTACCAGTGACATACATAACTAATCTTTCAAATCCAATTCCAAATCCTGAAGTTAACATATGCCCAAATCTACGTAAGTCTAAGTATCATTGTAAGTCTTCTTGGTCAATGCCTAATTCTTTTACACGTGTAACTAATTTATCATAATCAGATTCACGTTCAGAACCACCAATCATTTCTCCTACACCAGGTACTAATAAGTCAAATGCAGCAACTGTTTTATTATCTTCATTTTGTTTCATATAGAATGCTTTGAAATCTTTAGGGAAGTTAATTACTGCAACAGGTGCTTTATAAAGTTTATCTGTTAAGTATTTTTCGTGTTCTGAAGCTAAATCTAAACCAAAGTAAATTTCCTTGTTTTCGAAAGTATCTGCAACTTTTTTAAGTTCTTCGATTGCTTCTTTATAATCGATGATTTTTAAAGGTGTTTCAACAAAGTGTTCTAATCTTTCGATTAAACCATTGTTTGTTACTTTATCTAAATATTCAATTTCAGTTTTGTTTTTAGCTAATGTGTTTCTTACAACAACTTTAAGCATATCGTCTGCTAAATGAATAACATCAAATAAGTTGTAGAATGCAATTTCAGGTTCAATCATTCAGAATTCTGCTAAGTGTCTTTTTGTGTTTGAGTTTTCTGCTCTAAATGTAGGTGCAAAAGTATAAATTTTGTTCATCCCAACTGCGTAACTTTCACCGTGTAATTGTCCAGTAACACCTAATGTAGCTTTCTTAGATTTTCCAAAGAATGGATCTTTTGATTCGTTATCTGAAACTATAAAAGTTTCTCCAGCTCCCTCTCCATCGTTACTTGTAATAATTGGAGAAGCCATTAAGAAGAATTCTTTTGAAATGAAGTACTTGTGAATTTCATGAGCTAATGTTGATCTAACAAGCATAATTGCTTTAATTAAGTTTGTTCTGTGTCTTAAGTGTGGAATTTCTCTTAATGTTTCAAGGTTTATTTCTTGGTTTTGAATCGGATAATCTTCATCAACTTTTTTTACTGTAACTTCTGTAGCTACTAATTCAATTGGTTGAGGCGCATTTGGTGTTGCATGCAATGAACCTTTAATAATGATTGCTGAACCAGGTTTAGTTTGGTCTAATAAGTCAAAATCAAAAGCTTCGCCTTTGAATACAACTTGCAAGTTTGAAATAGTTGAACCATCGTTTACTTCAATGAAACGAATTTTTTTGTTTCCTCTGTTTGATGAAACTCACCCTTTAATAGTTACATCAGTTCAACCGTCAAAAAACTCAGGTCTTAATAATATTTTTTTAATTGAGTACATAAATTTCTCCTAATTAATTATTTGTTTTAATTTTAATTATTATCTTGTCTTTTGGGCTATTTTTGTCTAATAAATCAAACATATGTGTTTCGTTTTCAAAGAAAAGAACAAACTCATTTTTGTTTAACATTAATTTATTATCGTATGAATTCATTTGAACGAATTTAACATCATTATCTTTATTTTCATTCAAAATTTCATTGTTTACATTATTTGGATTTAAATCATAATAAACAACTTCTTTTGTATCAAGTAAATTAATATGAATATCAATAGTGCTATTATGAATTTCACCAAATAAATGGTTATAAAATGGTGTGTAATTAAGTTTAACTATTCTAATATTTTCATCAATATTAGTTACACCATATGGTAAATTATCAAAATCATATGAATTAATTAAATTCATTGCTTTACTTAAACTACTATTGCCATAATCATATTTACCTACGTTGACAAACTCGTCATATATCATTCAACCCTCCTAATAATATAATATTTCAATATTATATTATTTTTTACAACTTATGAACTTAAAGAAAATAAAAAGTATTTTCAGTTAACTTGATAATAAGAAAAACTACTTTTAAGCTAGTGAGTAAGCTTTAAAAGTAGTTTTATAGTTTAATTTATAAGAAATTTTGAGTTTCAAATAATGCTCTATATACTTTAACATAAACTTGCTTATCTTCTGATTTGAGCCAATCTCCAATTGAATCGAAGTTTAATAAGAAGTATGCTAATTTTTCGATGTCAGCTCTGTTTTTCATTTTTCTTGAAACTATATTAATAGGGAAAATTGAACTAAATGATTCAACTTTACCATAGAACACAATAGGTTTTCAAATAATTAATCTAGGGTTTTTGTCATTAAATTTGAATAAGTTTATGTCAGACATTTGTGGTTCAGTTAATTCAACCCCTTCAAACATTTCTGCATTAGGACTAAATCTAACTTTCTTAGCTTTTTTGAATTGGTCATTTAACCTTTTCTTGAATGCAAAAAAGTAAGGAATAATAAACAATGAAAAGAATTGTAAATAACTAATTGGTATAACAACTATCGGGAATAATATTTTATATGTTTCATTAAAACGATCATTACCAGGTAGTAAAAATAGTTCTAAAAATAAAACAACATATAAAGCTACGTGAATCAAAAATAAAACTATTGCAGGAATAATAACCTTGTTTTGGATAGTTTTCAATAGATAATCTTTACCTTCAAGGTATTTTATGTTTACCACTTTGTTTTGTTTATTTCAAATTTTAAGTTGTTCAATTTTTGCATTAGTTAATTTTAGAAGTGATTTGTAGAATAAAAGACCAGATTTTTCGAAAATAACAAATCAACCTAAGATAACTTGAATTATAGAAATTGCGATTAATGTAAAAGGCATATTTTTTCCTTAATATGATTAATATATTATTAATTATATTAAGTTTTTGAGATGAGTAACAAAAAACACAGCTGTTTAGCTGTGTCATTGATTATTATAATTTAGCGAAGTGTTCTACTGTTCTAACCAATTGTGAAACGTATGACATTTCGTTGTCATATCATGAAATAACTTTGTAAAGTCTTCCATTTTCTGTTTCTAAAACGTCTGTTAATTGAGCGTCAAAGATTGAACCATATGTAGCACCAATGATATCTGAAGATACTAATGGAGCTTCTGTATATAATAATGTTTCACTTGCTGCTGCTTTAACAGCTGCATTTAATTCTTCAACTGTTGGTTGTTTGTCTAAAACAACTGTTAAGTCTACTACTGAACCTGTAATTGTAGGAACTCTAAGAGCTGACCCACTTAAAACACCTGTAGCTTCTGGAACTACTAATCCGATAGCTTTTGCTGCTCCTGTAGATGTAGGAACAATGTTTTGTGCTGCTGCACGTGCTCTTCTTAAGTCTTTGTGAGGAGCATCTTGTAATCTTTGGTCAGCTGTGTAAGCGTGAACTGTTGTCATGAAACCGCTTTTAATTCCGAAGTTGTCAACTAAAACTTTAACAACTGGAGCCAAACAGTTTGTTGTACATGAAGCAGCTGAGATTAATTTGTCTTCGCTTGTTAAGATGTTGTGGTTTACGTTGTAAACGATTGTTTTAACATCTTTATCTGATGGAGCTGAAACAACAACTTTTTTAGCACCTGCTTTTAAGTGTTTTTCTGCACCTTCACGTTTTGTGAAGAATCCTGTTGATTCAACAACAAGGTCAATTCCTAATTCTGCTCAAGGTAAGTTTTCAGGGTCTCTTTCTGATAAAACTTTAATTTCATTTCCATTAACAACAATAGCACCTTCTTTAACTTCAACATCAACTGGTAATGTGTGGTATGCTGTATCGTATTTTAATAAGTGAGCTAATGTAGCTGGATCTGTTAAGTCGTTAACAGCAACAACTTGCATATCTTTTGAGTTTGTTTGTAATAATCTACGTAAGAATAATCTTCCGATTCTTCCAAATCCGTTAATAGCAACTTTTTTCATAATTTTGCTTCCTTTCTATATCTAAACTAAACTTTTGATAATTTATAAAGCTATTTATAAATTGCTTATATATTATACTTTTTTTAAAAAAGTGTATTTATTTAATTTTGTAAATTAAATATTAGTTTTTTATCTTTATACAGCTTATGAATTAGTCTAAAAATTGAGTGTGATAATCTAACTTTTAATATAATTGCTTTATGAAAAATTCACAAACTATTACTATGTCTGTTAATGAGTTAACTTCAGTTTATGATACTGATAGTTCACTGAGACATTATTTTGAAGCTATTGAAAATGTTGGTATTTTAAATGCTGAAAAATATTGGCTAAAAAACCTAAATATTCCTAAAACTGCAAACATTGCAGATTTAGGAACAGGTACTGGACGTTTTATATTTGGAGCACTTGATTTAGGATTTTTAAACCTTGATGGATATGATATTAGTAAAAATTCAATTAAAAAAGCTAAAGAATATTTAACTCAAAATTATTCAAACAAAACAAACATAAATGTGAATTTTTATGAAGTTGATTTATCAAATTATAAATATCAAAAGCAATATGATTTTATGATCTTCACATTCAATTCACTAATGTGCATTCCTTATAGAATTAATAAAATTAATGCATTAAAAAATGCTTATACTGCACTAAAACCTAATGGATACATAGTTTTTAGTGCTCACGAAGCTAAAGGTGATATTAATAGAGAAAAATTAATTAGGCAGCAAGAAAAAGAAATTAAGTTTAAAAATATTTCTAACTGAGATAAAGGTGACTTTGTCTACTATCAAGAAGGGCAAAAAGGTGTTTTATCTTATTATGATTTTAATGAGATTATGTCGCTTTTAAATGAAGCTGGAATTAAACAAATTTATAAATATGCACATAGAGATAGTTTAGGAAAAGAAACCAAAAATGCATTAGATTTTAGTGATAATGCTATCTATTATGTAATTAAAAAACAAAGTTAATTGTTAATTTAGCAAAAGAATTCTTTATTAAAATAAAGAAGAATTCCTCTTGTAAATAATTTTAGCAATTAGCTTTGTTTTTTGCTAACTTATGCTAAAATATTTTCTATGGAAACAAAAAAAGAAACTTCATATTACACAAGATTAAAACCAAAACACGAACCAGTTTTAAGATCTACAGTTCAAGCTTACATTGAAACAGGAAACGCTGTAAGTAGTGCGTATTTAGTTGAAAAATATAGTAAGGTACATCCTGAATTAGATTTTTCAAGTGCTAAAATGAGATACATTTTAGGTGAGCTTGAAGAGTTAGGTTACCTTATAAAAGAGTCAGGAACAAGTGGAAGAATTCCTACTTTATTAGGTCTTAATTATTATGCTAAATATCTTGCTAAACCACAGACATCTGAATTTGAAAACAAAATTGAAGCTATATTAGCAAACAAAAAAGTTGATATTGATAATACAGTAGAAAAAGCGGCTCAAATTATTGCTGATATGTCAGGTTATACAATGATTACAACTAATAATATCGATGATCAAACACTTCTTAAAAGTATTGACTTAGTTGTATTGTCACCTACAAAAGCAACAATTGTATTAGTTACATCAAATGGTGATGTATTTTCAAGAATTTTAAATATTGAAAATAACGAATTTAAAATGACTGATGTTAAAACAGCAGTAAGAATTTTCAAAGAAAGATTAGTTGATAAACCACTTTGTGAAATTCCTGAAACTGTTGCAATTTTAGAACCTATTTTAAAAGAAGCAGTTCAAAAATATCAAGAGCTTATCAACTCATTTGTTAGAAATGTTTTTGGTAACTTCAAGACTAGAACAAGAAATAAAAATAATGTTTATGGAAAAAATAACATTATCTTGAGCCAAAATATTCAAAGAGAAGACCTTTCAAAAATGATTGAGTTGATTGAAAATCACTCAATTTGAGAAAGTATTGAATCTCAAATTGAAGATGAGGAAAACATAAGGATTCAAATTGATAATTCAGGAACATATATGTCTAAGAAAATTAGCAATCATAATCAAATCACTGAAATTGCTATAGTAGGTGCTACTACTTCAAAATATGATGATATGAAGACTGCGCTTGCAATGTTGGAAAGAATTTTAAGCAATAAGAAAAAATAATCTTGCTGTAAAAATTAGGAGCAAAAGAGGAGAAAAATGAATAATTATTTAACAAAGGGAAAGATTTTTGAGGGTAATAAAATTACTGCTGAATTTGAGCTTTTCTTAGATTCGAAAGAAATTATTGAATTTAAAGGTAAAAAAACAATCACAGTTGGTAAAAATGAATACTTACCTGATTTTGACAAATATTTAATTGGTCAAAAATTTAATAAAAAATTAACTATTAAATTAGTGTTTCCAAGTGATTACATTTTTAAAGACTTCCGTGGTAAAAAAGCTTATGTTAATTTAAAAGACATAAAACTTCAGATTTCACACATTAAAAAAGAAGAACCAAAAGCTGATGATAAAGAGAAAGAATTATTAGCTGCAGAAATTGAAAAACTTAATGCAGAAAAAATTCAATTATCTTCACAAATTGATTCTTTAAATGCAAAAGTTAAAGAATTAGAAAGCAAAATTCAATTAGATCAATATACATACAAATTAAAACTTCAAGAATTAGACGGAAACTTCAAGCAAAAATATGAAGAATTAGTTACAAAAACTAATGAAGCAAAAAAACAAGAAGTTTTAGAAAACAAAAAATATGCATTATCTAAGTTTTTAGAAGAATTTATGGAGCCATATAACAATTATATGGGTGCTATGAATGCTGGTTTAAATTCAGATAATGAAGTTGTTAAAAACTACTGCTTTGGATTTTCGATTGTTGCAAAACAATTTGAAAATCTATTTAACGAAAATGGTGCTCAATTAATTGACCCAATTGTAGGTTCTGAATTTGATGCTCACACTCAAGAAGTTGTTCAAATCGAACATGATAATAATAAAACTGACAATTCTATTATAAGAGTAGTTAGATATGGTTTAAAAATTGGTGATAGAGTAGTTAAACCTGCATCAGTTGTTATCTCAAAAATAAAATAAAAAAATTTAGCAAATAAATTATTGTTTTGCTAAATTTCTGTTATAATATACTCAATTAAAAAGAGGACGAAAAAACATTTTATTGCAAAAGGAGATTAAATATGGCTAAAGAAATAGTATTAGGAATTGACTTAGGTACAACGAACTCTGTTGTTACTGTTATTGAAAATAAACAACCTGTTGTTTTAGAAAACCCTAATGGGAAAAGAACAACTCCATCAGTAGTTGCATTTAAAGGAGATGAAATTATTGTTGGGGACGCTGCTAAAAGACAAGTTGAAACAAACCCAAACACAGTTGTTTCTATTAAAAGATTAATGGGAACAGATAAAACAGTTAAACTAAATGGAAAAGATTACAAACCTGAAGAAATTTCAGCAATGATCTTACAATATATGAAAGATTATGCAGAAGCTAAATTAGGTAAAAAAGTAACTAAAGCTGTTATTACAGTTCCAGCTTACTTTGACAATGCTCAACGTGAAGCTACAAAAATCGCAGGTAAAATTGCTGGATTAGATGTTCTTAGAATTATCAATGAACCTACTGCAGCTGCACTTGCATTCGGTTTAGAAAAAACTGATAAATCAATGAAAGTTCTTGTTTATGACTTAGGAGGAGGAACATTTGATGTTTCTGTTCTTGAATTAGAAAACGGAACATTTGAAGTTTTATCAACTTCAGGAGACAACCACTTAGGTGGAGATGACTGAGATCACGCTATTGTTGAATGAATGATTTCACAAATTAAATCAAAATACGATTTTGATGTAAGAAGCGACAAAATGGCTATGTCAAGATTAAAAGAAACAGCTGAAAAAGCAAAGATTGACTTATCAAACCAATCAACAGCTGCTATTAACTTACCATTCTTAGCAATCACACCAAACGGACCGTTAAACGTTGAATTAGAATTAAAACGTAGCGAATTTGAAGCTATGACAGCTAACTTATTAGATAGAACAAGAAAACCTATTGAAGATGCTTTAAAAGAAGCCGGAATTACAGCTAACGACTTACACGAAGTATTATTAGTTGGTGGATCAACAAGAATGCCAGCTGTTCAAGAAATGGTAAAAAGAACATTAGGTAAAGAACCTAACCGTTCAATTAACCCAGATGAAGTTGTTTCAATCGGTGCTGCTATTCAAGGTGCTGTTTTAGCAGGAGACATTGATGACATTTTATTACTTGATGTTACACCATTAACATTAGGTATTGAAACACTTGGAGGTATTGCTACACCACTTATCCCAAGAAATACAACAATCCCAGTTACAAAATCACAAATCTTCTCAACAGCTGCAGATAACCAAACAGAAGTTACGATTACAGTTGTTCAAGGTGAAAGAGAAATGGCTTCAGACAACAAATTATTAGGACAATTCAACCTTTCAGGTATCGAACCAGCTCCTAGAGGAATTCCTCAAATCGAAGTTAGCTTCTCAATTGACGTGAACGGTATTACAACAGTTAAAGCTAAAGACGTTAAAACAAATAAAGAACAATCAATCACAATTCAAAACTCTTCAAAACTATCGGAAGCAGAAATTGAAAGAATGATTAAAGAAGCTGAATTAAACAAAGAAGCTGACAAAAAACGTAAAGAAGAAGCTGAAACAATCGTTAGAGCTGAATCATTAATTGACCAAATTAAGAAAGCTAACGCAGAACAAGGTGACAAATTAGACGAAAAAGCTAAGGCAGAATCTGAAAAATTAATTAGTGAATTACAAGAATTAATTAACAAAAAAGACATTCCTGCTCTTAAAACAAAATTAGATCAAGTTGAAGAAGTTATCAGAAACTTTGCTAATGCATCAGCTCAACAAAATGCTCAAAATACACAACAAGCATCACAAAATAACTCTGATGAAGATGTTGCTGAAGTAGTTGAAGAATAATTTATATAGATATTAGGACACTATAGTGCAAACTATGGTGTTTTTATTTGCTTTTGTAAGTAAAAAAAACTTAATAAAACCAATTTATTTCTATATTTACTTTTAATAAATATATGTTTTTATCAGATTTATAAATAACACTTTAAATTGTTTAAAAATTTAATAAAAAAATTTTCATAGTATAAAAAATATACTATAATAAGTTAGCACAAGGCACCATAGCCAAACGGCCAAGGCATGAGTCTGCAAAACTTTGATTACGGGTTCGAATCCCGTTGGTGCCTCCATAAATGCGCCCGTAGCTCAATTGGACAGAGCGTTAGGTTACGGCCCTAAAGGTTACGAGTTCGAGTCTTGTCGGGCGCGCCAGATGTTGCTTTGCTTTGTGCGAGAAAATAAAAAATTTAAAAAATTTCGTTATAAAAAATTAATTGTGTGTTATAATATTTACACCAATAACGAATGCGAGTGTAGTTTAATGGTAGAACTTCAGCCTTCCAAGCTGACTGTGAGGGTTCGATTCCCTTCACTCGCTCCATATCAGCGAGAAATCGCTGACCTCATTTGTTTTTTTGTTATGAAAGACAACTCCCTTTTGGGAGTTGTTTTTTTATCTTTTTTACTTACTAAAATTTGCTTATTACTTATAATATAAAAATACATGAAGACAAAAATACATGAAGACAAAAATACATGAAGACAAAAATACATGAAGACATTGGAGTATAAAGGTAATCGTTGATATATCAATGATTTATTTAGAAGTTTCCTAAATAAAAAGATGATAATCAAATCAATTTCTCAAATAATAACCTTTTTAATAATTATTACATTTATTGTTTTAGCAATTTGTGGAAAATCAAATGTAGTGGAGAATAATCAATGATATACATATCTAATTTTCGCCCCAATAATTTGAGTTATTTATTCTCTCAAATCATTCTACGACGCTAGTGAGCTGGCTAAAAAAGTTAAAAATGGTTATTACACTTTTAATCCGAGAATGCATTTTGTATTAAGTAATAAAAAGCATCTTTTTAATTTACTTTATATAACAGCAGTAATACCACCTATTGATGTTGTTTACAAAATTTTCTTTGTAAACACTTTATACCTTTCAGATAAGCAAAGAAATTCGATTGAAAAGGTTGATGAATTAATTTATTTAATCAATTTAGAATCTGAAAACAAGTTTTCAAGATTCAAAAATGTTGAATTTAAATTTGATGTTTATGAAATGTCAATTGCCGGCATAACAATGGGATTATTTTTAATAGTCCAAACACTTGTTAAATTTACAGGACTTTCTAAAGCTGGATTAAACTTTGAATATGTGTTTTACATTATCTATGCAATCTTTTTCACAACTTATAAAGCAGCACTTTTAGGAGTTGCATCAGACTTTTTTGCACTATTATTTAATGGTGGAGTTTGATCTTGATATTGAATGTATGCAATAGTTCCAATTGCAGTTGTATTGATTGCAAAACTATTCATTTTTATGTATAAGACAAAATCAATAAAAGCAGTTATTGCGACATTTGTAATGATACTTATTTCACTCTTTTCTACCTTCCTTACAGTGGTTTTGGTATCAAATTCAGATAATCCAAAATTCTTTTTTAAGAATAAAAAAACTAAGTTAATTGAAGGTCTTAAAATCAGTAAAATTTTTGGAGTTGGTGCTCTTACAGATGCAACTTTATACATAATAATTGCAATTTCATTTATTCTAACTTTTGTTCTATTGTTCATAATGCTTTATGTATACACAAAACAAGATCAAAATAAGAGAATTGCAAGTTATTTCATAAACTTATTTATGATTATTGGAATTGTTCTGATTGTTATGATTGTGTGTAGATGAATTTATGGGCCTTATGTCTTCATTAATTATGCAAACTTATTCTTAAAACGTAATTACACAGTAGGAAATAATTATCTAATCATTATGATACCAATCATATTCAGAACCTTAATTTCAATTCCGATTTATGTACTTATTTTATCTACTTTATTCTCACTTCTTGAATTAATCAAAAACAAGATTGAAGCAAGAAAAAATGTTAAATATATCTAACTAAAAGTTAGATATTTTTTAAACTTTCTACACCATAGAACTAAAAGCAAAATACACAAAAACATTTTTTTAATATAATTAAAAAAATATTTAAGGAGTATTTTATGAGCAATAAAAAATCAAGAAGAGAAATCAGATTAAATGTTATTCAAGTTCTTTACAAATACGAACTTTTAAATGAAGCAATCGATGTTCCTGCTGCAGTTACTGAATTTGATTTTATTGATATTGAAGAAACAAAAAGATTAAGTTTAATTGCATCTAACTACAAGTTTTTAAGAAAGACTTTATCATCACTTTTAAACAGTGACTGAAGTTGAGAAAGACTTTCTCCAGTAGTTAGAGCAATCATTTTAAACGGTGCTTTTGAGTTGTTCAATAATCAACCTAAAATTGTTTTCAATGAGTCAGTTGAAATTACAAAAATGTTTTTCCCACCAGCATTAGACCAATCAAACGTGACACAAGAAGAAAGTTACTACAAGTTTGTTAATGGTATTTTAGAAAACTATTACAAATTAATTCAGTTAATGGATAAAGCAAAATAATGTCATCAATCAAAATTAACAATCTTAAATTTGTAATTGCATACAACTCACATCTAAAAAAGATTATCAAGCAATTTTATTTTACAATTGAGCAGTTTGCTAACTACAAGTTAATAAAAAAGCAAGCAGATAATTCAGCTTACAGTAAAAAAGAAATGAGTATTTCTTCAAATACACTTAATGAACTTATTGATAAGTTTTTAAGTCACATTGAATTTGAAGAAACTGCAACTGATACTCAAAAACAAATGATTAGCAACTTTTATCATTTTATGTTCTATCAACTAATTGCTAAATATTACAATATTGATAATTTGACTTTTGATATTGAGTATTTAGAAAATAACCAAATTAAGTTAGTTAACAATAAGTCATTATCAAAAAAAGAAACTAAACACGAGTTTGATCTTTTAGTTAATAAAGTTAAAAGAACATACTACTATGACTTTTTAGATGAGTTTCAAAAATTGCCAAATTACAACACTGTTTTACGTTCTATTCTAAAGAAGGTGCTTTAATGAAAAATAAAGAAATTAGAGAACAATTTCCAATCTTAAAGTCTATTGTTTATTTTGATTCAGCTGCCTTAGTTTTAAAACCCCAAACTGCAGTTGATGCTTTAGTCGATTTTTATTGTAATAAATCAATTTCATCACGTACAGCAGATACACCAATCGGTAGTGAAGTTAATCAAACAATTTCAAGAGTTCGTTCAAAAGTTGCTGATTTAATCAATGCAAAAGAAACAGAAGTTATATTCACATCAGGAACAACTGAATCAATTAATATGTTTGCCCAAATGATGAGGCAAATTCTAAAAGATGGTGATGAAATTTTATTAAGTTCATACAATCACTCTTCAAACATTATTCCTTGATTAGAAATTGCTAAAAAAACAAATTCAAAAGTTGTTATCTCAAATGACATTTTAAGTGATATTAATGAGAAAACTAAACTCATTTCATTTTCTAACGAAACTAACAACTTTAATATTCAGTTAGATATTAATACAATTTGTAAGATAGCAAAAGAAAAAAATATTGTAATTTTAGCTGATGCAGCACAAGCTATTAGTCATAAAAAAACTTCCTTAAATGATTTTGATGCAATAGCATTCAGCACAAATAAATTTTATGGACCGACAGGAATGGGTGTCTTAGCAATTAAAGATACATTACTTTCACAATTTAGACCAGTTAAATTTGGTGGTGGTTCAGTTGATGCGATCGGTAAAGATAATAATTGAACTATTAAAAAGACAATTTCAAGATTTGAACCAGGAACACCTGATTTAAGTGGCTTCTTTATGTTTGATAAATCACTTGATTTTTTCAACTCAATCGGATATGAAAAAACTCAAGAAATTCTTAAGGATTTATCAACTTACTTACACAATCAATTAGCTACATTAGACAATGTTGAAGTTTTCTCAAAACCAGGTGACAACATTGCACTTATTAATGTAAAGGGAATTAATCCTCAAGATGTTGCTACTTACTTAGGTTCAAAAGGAATTTACACAATAGCAGGAATTTTCTGCGCTCCTTATTTAAGAAACATTCAAGATAATTATTCATTTTTAAGGATTTCACTTGGAATTTACAATTCATATGAAGATATTGACAAACTTATTGAAGAGTTAAAAAATGGAGGTGACTTTTATGCGTTTTAATCAAAATGAAGCTCGTGAAATGATTATGGAGCATTATAAAAAGCCAGTTAACAAAAAAGTTTTAGATGATAAATTTCAAACCCATTACAGTAATACTTGTTCTGACAAAGTTCAATTAGACATTCAATGAGAAAATGACAAAATCAAAGAAGCAAACTTTAACGGAATTGGATGTGCAATCTTTGTTGCTTCAACTGATATGTTCTTAAGTTTAATCAAAAACAAAACTAAAGAAGAAATCTCAAATCTTATTTCGCTTTTTGAAAAGTTTGTTAATCAAGAACAATTAAGCGATGAGCAAATTACAAAATTAGAAAACCTTTGAGTTTTCTATAATGTTAAATCACACTTAAATAGAGTTAATTGTGCTCTTTTAATCACAAAAGCTTACCAAGATGAGAACAACAACTAAAAAACCAATTATTTTCCATATTGACTTTGATAGTTACTTTGCATCAGTAGCAAGATTAAAATATCCATTACTCAAAGGAAAACCAATTGCAATATGCAAAAGTAAATCACATGCAATAGCTGTATCTATTAGTTACGAATTAAAAAACACAAAATTAGTTCGTGTCGGAATGAAAAAAGAAGAAATTAGAAGACTAGTTCCTGAAACAGTGTTCGTTGATGTTGATATGGATTTATGCATTAGTACATCTAACTCCATTTTTGGTTTTTTAGGTAGAAAATACACTGAAAATATTCATATATCCTCAATTGATGAATGTTTTTTAGATGTAACTAATTTAGTTTATAAAACAAAAGTTTCACCAAAGTTTTTAGCTAGACAAATCCAACAAGAAATCTTAAGAGTTTTTGATATTCCGATTACAATCGGTATATCTCACAACAAATTTTTAGCTAAGATGACCACTAACATTTCAAAACCATTTGGAATTGGATTTACTAATGAAGCTAATTTCAAAGATCAATTCTTTCACTTACCAATTGGTGAATTTCACGGAATTGGTTGAAGGTCTGCTCCAAAACTTGAATCAATGGGGCTAAAAACAATCGGTGACCTTTATAAAGCATCTACAAATATGTTGCTAATGCAAACATTATTTGGTAAGTATGCTGAAACAATACTTAAAAATTTACAGCCTTATTATTATGAAAATATTCAACATCACGAAGAACAACTTCAAGGTTTAGGGAACGAAATTACTTTTAAAGATTATTATATGGATGAAGAAATTAAAATCAAATACTTTGATGATCTAATTAAAAAAGTTTCAGGAAGAGCTATTAAACACAATTTAGTTGGAAATGTAGTTTCTGTTTTAATCAGAACCAAAGAGAAAAAATGATTTACAAAGCAACATAAAATTTCCAAATATATCAACACATATGAAGATTTACATAGAGTTGCTTTTGATTTATTTGATAAACACTTCAGAGATAAAGAATACATTGGTATAGGTGTAAGAATATCAGGTCTTAGAGATGTTTTTGATATTTACATACCAGTTCCATTATTCCAGGAAGCGACTGAAATTAAAAAGTATGAAAACTTAAATATTAACTTTGCAAACATCGGTGTAACTAAAAATGTAAACAAAGAAAAAAGCAAATTCACCTTACAAGGTAGCTTATACAGAAAGTAGGTATTATGAAAATAGGGATTTTTGGTGGTTCATTTGATCCAGTTCATAAGGGTCATTTAGAAATTGCTAAATATGCAATTAATGAACTTAATTTAGATAAATTAATTTTTGTTCCTGCATATTCATCACCATTTAAGACAACTAAAAAAACTGCTTCAGGTGAGCACAGGATTAAAATGATTCAATTAGCAACAGATGGAGAAGAAAAAATCGAAGTATCTGATTTTGAAGTTAAACGTGGTGGAGTTAGTTATACAATTGACACACTTAAATACTTTAAAAACAAATACAAAAATGACCAATTATTCTTGCTCATTGGTTCAGACAACTTAATGTCACTTAATAAATGAAAAAATATTGATGAAATTTGTAAGCTTGCAAAAATTGTTGTTTTCAAAAGAAGTAACAATTTCAATAAAATTTATGCAAAAAAATATAATGCTTTAATTTTAAATAACCCAATTAGACCTGAATCATCTACTTTATATAAAAAAGGTGAATTAAACTTTGTTCCAGAAGTTGTTGCAGATTACATTGCAGAACACAGATTGTATATAGAGCAAATTATTTTCAATACACTTACAGCACTTAGAGCAAAGCACTCTATGTCTTGTGCTGAATTTGCAGTTGCACTTGCAAAAGCACACGGACTATCTGCTAGAGACGCTTATTTTGCAGGGTTAGTTCATGACATTGCAAAGGAAATTGATGCCGAAGTTTCAATGCAGATAATTAAAGAAAATGAACCTGAATTATTAGATAGTTTTGAAAACCATATGCTGCACCAATACACAGGTTACTTAATTCTTAAACACGCTTTGAGAATTAAAAATGAAGATATTTTAAATGCAGTTAAGTATCACACATCTATGAGAGAAAATATGACGCCGCTTGATATTGTAGTTTATATAGCTGACAAAATTTGTCAAGGAAGAAAGTATCCTGGTATCCAAAAAGTAAGAGCTCTAGCTTTAAAAGATTTAAAAGCAGGATTTTCACAAGCGGTTCAAGATGCTTATGATTACAACATTAACAAAGGAGTTGTCTTTTCAGATAAGCAACTTGCTTTATATAACAAATACAGAAGTGGTAAATCACCTTTAGATATAGATTTGAAAGAAGGTAACTAATGCAAATGCAAGAAAGATTACAAAAGATTCTCTCTAAAGCAGGAGTTGCTTCAAGAAGAGAAGCTGAACAAATGATTTTAGATGGAAGAATTTCTGTTAATGGTTATATAGCTAAATTAGGTGATAAAGCTTCATTTAATGATGAAATTTTAGTTGATGGATTACCAATTAATGGTGAAGAACAAAAAGTTTATTTTGTTCTAAATAAACCACCAAAAACTGTATGTACGCTTAAAGATAATTTCAATAGAGCAAAAGTTACTGATTTAATTGATACACCTTACAAAATTTTTCCTGTAGGTAGATTAGATTTTGATACAACCGGAGTTCTTATTCTTACAAATGATGGAGATTTAGCTAATAAATTAATGCACCCATCATATGAAGTTGTAAGAGTTTATAGAGCAAGATTAAATGAACCGCTTGATAAAAAAGAATTAGCTAAATTAAACAAACCTGTAATTATTAACAAAAAATTTTCCAACCAACAAGTTATTCACATTGAATCAAAAAGTTACTTTGTTGTTTTAACACAAGGGACTTACCATCACGTTAAGGAACTATTCAAATTAGTTGATAAAGAAGTTATCAATCTTAAAAGAGTTGAATATGGTGGAATTACAGTTGAAAACATTCCTGTAGGAAAATATAGACCACTTACAATCAAAGAAGTTAAAACTTTAAAAGCGTGATTAAACAAACCAAAGGCTAAAAAATAGTCTTTGTTTTTTTACTTTTAAAGCTTGCACACTATTGTAAAAGGTAAAAATAATGTATGTTATATAAATTTGTAAAAAATATATAATATATTTAAATTACATTTAAATATATCCTGTTAGGAGTTTGTATGATAGACAATAAAGACAAAGACAAGAAATTAATTGAAGAAATTGATGTTACATTAAAAGCTTCAGACGATACAGAATTTGAATATGAAGAAAATAACAAAATGATCTTCAAGAAAAAGCAACCAGTAGTTGAGCAAATTGAAGAAGAGGAAGAATTACCTCAAAACAATGATGAATATCAAGTTCAATCTCAAATCATTGAGTCACCAACAGAAGGATTAATTCCAATTGTTATTGATAACGAAATGAAGCAATCATTCCTTGAGTACTCTATGAGTGTTATTGTTTCACGTGCTCTTCCAGATGCACGTGATGGACTTAAACCAGTTCACCGTAGAATTCTTTACGATATGTCAGAATTAGGAATTACACCTGGTTCACAACATCGTAAATCAGCTCGTATTGTAGGGGATGTTTTAGGGAAATATCACCCACATGGTGATTTATCAGTTTATGAAGCTATGGTTCGTATGGCTCAAGATTTCTCAATGCGTTATCCACTTGTAGATGGACATGGTAACTTCGGATCAATCGATGGTGACTCTGCTGCTGCTATGCGTTATACAGAAGCAAGAATGTCTAAAATTGCTTCTGAAATGTTAGAAGGAATTAAAAAAGATACAGTTGATTTTGTAGATAACTATGATGGAAGTGAAAAGGAACCTACAGTATTACCTTCAAGATTTCCTAACTTACTTGTTTCAGGTTCATCAGGGATTGCTGTTGGTATGGCAACTGAAATTCCACCACACAACTTAGGTGAATCAATTGATGCAGCTATTGCTCTTGCTAAAAATCCTGAAATTACAGTTAGAGAATTAATGCAACGCATTAAAGGTCCTGACTTCCCAACTGGTGCAATTATCCTTGGAACAAAAGGAATTTTAGAAGCATATGAAACTGGAAGAGGAAGTATTCCTGTTCGTTCAAAATGTGAAGTTATTGAGCAGCCTAATGGAAAATCAAAAATTATTATTAGAGAAATTCCTTATGCAATTAAAAAAACTACAATCATTGAAAAGATTGCTGAATTACACAAAGCAAAAGTTGTTGAAGGAATTACAGACTTAAGAGATGAATCAAACAGAGAAGGTATTCGTTTAGTTATCGATGTTAAAAAAGGTGTAAATCCACACATTCTTTTAAACAAGTTATTCCAAAAATCAAATATCCAAACATCATTCAACTTTAACTTAGTTGCTATTGTTAATGGAGAACCTAAAACATTAAACTTAAAACAAGCTCTTGAAGTGTTTATCGAACACCAAAAAGATGTTGTTTCAAGAAGACTTAAATTTGATTTAAATAAAGCAGAAGAACGTGCTCATATTTTAGCTGGATTAAAAATTGCTGTATCAAACATTGATGAAGTAGTTAAAATAATTAAACAATCTAAAACAGATGCTGAAGCTCAAGAAAAATTATCAAGCAGATTTGATTTAACTGAAAGACAAACAAAAGCTATCCTTGAAATGCGTTTAAGCAGATTAACAGGATTAAACATTGAAAAAATGGATCTTGAAATTAGTGAATTAAATGTTGAAATCGCTCATTACAAAGACATTTTATCTTCAGAAGAAAAATTAATTAACCAAATTGTTTTAGAACTTGAAGAAATCAAAGAAAAATTCAATGACAAACGTAGAACTGTTATTGATGAATCGGCCGTCGGTGTTATTTCAGATGAAGATTTAATCCATGAAAGAGAAATTGTTATTACATCAAGTTCAAAAGGTTACGTAAAGAGAATTGACTTAGATGAATACAACACACAACGTAGAGGTGGAGTCGGTTCAGTAAGTATGAAAACTTACGAAGATGATGATATTGCTATGATTATTCACGCATCAACGCATACAAACTTATTATTATTCTCAAACATTGGTAAAGTTTATGCATTAAGAGGACACCAAATTCCAGAAGGTTCAAAACAATCAAAAGGAGTTCCTTTTGTAAACATCCTTTCAGGACTAGATGTCGAAAATGGAGAAAAAATTATCTCAATTCTTAATGTTGATAAATTCTCAGATGATCAATATTTAGTAACTGTAACTAAACAAGGTATGTTTAAAAAATCTGACCTTAAATTATTTGCAAACATTAGAAAAAATGGACTTATTGCATTTAAATTAAAAGAAGGTGACCAATTAGTTAGAGCATTTGTGATCGGAAATGAAGAAGTTGTATTAATAGCAAACAACTACAGAAATGTATGTATGTTCAAATCTGATGACATTAGACCGCTTTCAAGAAATTCATTAGGAGTTAAGGGAATTAAACTTGATGATAATCAAGAAGTTGTATCAGCTTCATCAGATAGCGAAGGTTCATTAATCCTTACACTTGGTGAAAAAGGATTTGGAAAACTTACAGACAAAGAACAATTTAGATTAACAAGAAGAGGTTCTAAAGGAGTTGCTGGTATTGATAGTAACAAAGCTGGAAACTTAGTATTTGCTAGATTTGTTAATACAAAAGATGAGCTTTTAGTAATTACATCATCAGGTTCAACAATAAGAACTCAAATTAACCAAATTTCTGAAACAGGAAGAAATGCTAAAGGTGTAAAAATTATTAACTTAAAAGACAACGATTCAATCGTTGCTGTTGAAGTTATTTCACAAGATAATTAAAAAGTACAATAATGCTAAAGTAAATTAGCATTATTTTTTTATTGCTTGCATTAAGTTAAAAAAGGGTATAATAGCGTCGTTAATTTATTAAAATACAAAACGACAAAAATATATAAAAAACTTAATTTGGAAAGGAATTGAAATGTCTAAAAAACCTTCAATTTTCAAAAAATCATTAGTTGACGCTAAAAACAATTTAAAACGTGGAAACATTTTATTATTAGCCATTGCTTTCATTTTAGGAGCAGTATTCAGTGCTTTAGTCGCTTCATTAGCAAACGATATTATTATGAACCCAATTTCTAAAGTATTAGGATTTGACGAATTAGCAAAAATGGAATCAAATGGTGTTCTTTACGGAAAATTCTTAGCTGCATTATTAACATTTATTATTGTTTCATTTGTTGCATTTGCAATTTTATTAGGATACTTCTTAATTGCTAACGCTATTGCAGCTCACAAAGATGCTAAAAAACCGGCAGTTGTTGAAGCTCCAGCTAAACCTACAACAGAAGAATTAATCTTAAAAGAATTAGTTAAACTTAATGACAAAATGGATAAAAAATAATTTATGCAAAATGAAAAGCTACCTTCTAATTAACAAGGTAGTTTTTTTGTGACTTTTTCAAATGAAGTTCAAATTGAAAAATAAATAATGGTCAATAGATATTTTCGATATTGAAAATTAGAGTTTATATCATTCATGTTTTTTATTATTTTTAATACTTTTAAACCTATGACAGTGACGAATAGTTGTTTAAACCTATGCGACGTGGGGGTAAGAAATAAATCTTCGCAATAACCAACGGTCTATAATTAAATTGAGGATGAATTTAATAAGAAAATTGAAGATTTAAGAATTAATAAATGTAATTATTTATGTTCTGCATTTAAAGGTGTTTCCAAGACTGGTCATTTTAAAAAAACGTTTAGATTTTGAGACTGTAAGGAAAACAATCAATTCAATATAAATCCATGGATTTAAATTTCTTTATTTTTATTAATCTATTAAGTTTTTAGAATAAATTAATTAATTAGGTAAAAATATAATAAATGTTATATCATTTAATTATATAAAGAGTAAGTAAAGTAATTATTTGTTTTTACTTACAGATGGAGACTTATGAAAAAATCAAGTTTATTTAAATTATTATTTTTAGCACCTGCAACAAGTTTGTTGATTTCAGCAATTTCTTGTGGTAATAAAAATACTGAAGAGCCGACGCCTGCTGAGTCAGAAAAACCTACGCCAATACAACCAAAACCTGTAAATCCTGCTCCTGCACTAGATCCAGAACCAAATCCAGTAACACCAGAACCGGATGCTCCAGAAAAATTAAATAGTGTTGAATCATATAAATCACAAATTGAGCAAACAAGAGTTGATTTTAACAATTACTTGAACAATTATGCAAATGTTTATAAAGGACGTGCTGAATCATTTGTATTTCATATGGCTAGACCTGAAGGAACTGATGAGCAATATGGATCTTACAAAAATTTTGCCGATGTGATTTTTAGCAAAATTAATACAGTAATTGATGGGTGAGATACTGTGGTAGGAAATAATGTAGAGTCTGCTAAAGAAGAATATGCAAAAATTAACAAAATGTTTTCAACATTTGTTAAAGGTTTTAATAAGCAATTAGCTGCGATAAATCCTCCTACTTATTCTTTAAAATCTGAAATGACAATTGATGAAGTTAGAGAACATTTCAAAGAAATCGTTCAAAGAGTTGTTTCAGATAAAAATGAAGATCATTCAAATGAAGAAAACTACAAACCATTAAATGGAAGAATCAATTATGATAAAAATGGATATTTAATTCCTGCCGATACATATTATGAAGTTGTTAAAGATTTCTTAAAATCAGGTTTTAGAAATTTCAAACAAATTTCATTAGTTTCAACATCATCAATTTCATTTGAAGTTACACCACAGAATAAAGTTTATGGAATTTTAATAAATGCAAATGACTTTAGAAGAAATGATATGAATCAAGTTGTTGATAAATACATTGAAAATGCACTTAGTTTAGTCGATAACTCAATGAATACTTATGAAAAAGTATATGTTCTAGGTAAATACGTTTTAGAAAACTTAATTTATAAAACTGAATCAGGTACAGAAACAATGAATTCACTTGACTTTGCCTACATTGAACATAAAGGTGTATGTAGACATTATGTTGATCAAATGGCGCTACTTTTATCGAACTTAAATATTTCATACAAAGTGATACAAGGTGACTACCATACTTGATTAAATATCCAAAATGAAGATGGTAAATGATTCTCAACTGATCCAACACATGCAGATACAGGTAAAGCTGAAAAATACTTCCCTCTAGGAAAATCAGGTGAAATTGATTTAGATTTTGAAATGAAAAACTTTTTCAATCATCAAAATGCAGTCACAACAGATTTCACATTATTTGATTTAGGCCCAAATGACGGTTCAAATGAAGCGATTAACTTTATTTCTCAAGAAATGCATAATTCATTATTTAATAAATGAGCTTACAAACTTAAAGATATGTATTCAGATGGAGAAAAAATTTCATCGTTAAACTATAATGATCATAAGTTATATTTTGTTTCAACAAAAGATAATCAACCTAAATTGCAATATGTAGAAACAAACAAAACAATTCCAAATGAAAATATTGAAAACTCAATTCACACAGTTGATGGATTTAGTTCATTAGTCAACAGATTAAGTTTAAAAGTTTTACCAAAGGCTGCTATGCACGGGGATAAAATGTTCTTTATGGCTAAAGATGATAATGCTAACTACATTTATTCATACAACATTAAGACAGCAGAACTTAAAAAAGAATTTGTATATAGTGGAGATTACAAAAACTTCTTTATCTTCCTAAATCAAAATAAAAACAAACTTGAATTTTCATTTGGAGATCAAAATTCAGAAAGCAAATTAGTTAAGTTATTTGACTTAAACTTACAATAACAACAGAAATTGAAGCAGACTAAAATGTTTGCTTTTTTGATTAAAAAAACATCTCAAGTTATAGAGATGCAAAAATTCTATTTTTTAGTATTTTTGTGTTCTGTAACAATTTCATTAAGTTTTCTAAATCAGTGATTTATTCCACTTTTTGAAACATACATATTATGTTCAGCGTTAAGTAAATTTGACAATTCAGGAAGCGACAATCATTTATTTTCAACTTTTAATCTAAATAAAACAAGTTGATTGTCTGTGAAATAAATATCTAATCCATTTTCAAACATGTAGTTAATGTTTTCAATATGTTTAATTGTACTCTTTGCAATCTTATTAATATTACTCATATCAATATTATTAATACGGTTAACAACATTTTCAAAGTCACGAGCAATAATTATGTTTTGAAGCTTATACCAAGACTTTTTAGCATCAATAGCTGCTAGAAAGTCAATAACTTTTTCCTTATTTTTAAGGTAAATTATGTATTTATTATTTCTATTCAAGAAGTTGAAATTAAAGTCATATTGATTTAGTTTTTCTTGAATTTTTACTAAGTGTCCAGGATTATGTGAAGAAATTTCTAAGTGGTATGAAGTTGATGATTTTCCTGAGATGCTACCACTCCCAAAGAATACACCAGCAAAAAAACTTGTGAGTGAATCTTTAAAATCAATTTCCTCAATCATTTCAAGGTCAGAAATCTTAATTAAGATTTTAGTTTTTCATTTTAGATTAATGATTGGTTTAATATTAATTTTTTCAAGTTTTCTAAGTAATTTTGAATAAAGATATTCATTTTTAATTTTGAGAACATAAAAATCTTTTTCAACTTCTGCAGCACAAAAAAGTAAACCACTTAAAAACCTCTTAATTTCGTGTGGTTTAGATAAGTTGTTTATGACTTCTTTTTTTAGCTCCCAACTAAATGATGTTTTATGTTCTTTATTCATAGTTTAATTATAAAAAATATAACATTTTATGTAAGTTATTTTTTAACAAATAAGCAATATTTTTAGTTCATAAAAATGCATATAAAAGTTGGATTTAGACAGTCAAATAAAATAAATTTATTTGTAATTACTTGAATAAATGAAATTTCTAAAACTTTTTTACCTTAAACATAGGTATATTAGTTAAAAACTAACATATAACATAGTTATATGTAAGGTTAATCAAAAAATATTTTTTTGATAAAATTAAAAAGCAATATAAAAGTTTAAATTGCAGAAAAGTAGAAGACACTTCTCACCTGATGACCATAGTCTTGGGTTTAGCTACAATTAAACGTATCAAAAATTCTGATACCTTTTTTAGTAGAACAAGGAAGTGGGTAACCACTTTTTTACTTAACATTTATTTAAGGAGTATATTATTCAAGCAAAAGGAAAGAAAACACCTTCAGAACATTACGTAAATTCTGATATTCCATTCAAACAAGTCTTTGTAATTGGAGCAGATCAAGAAAAAATAGGTGTAATGTACACATCTGAAGCAATTGAATTGGCAAAAAGCCAGAGAATGGACTTAGTTTTAATAAGCGTTGAACCTAAACCAATCTGTCGTATTCTTGATTACGGTAAATTTAAATATGACCGTAAAAAGAAAAATAAAGAACTAAAAGAAAAACAAACAATTATCCAAAATCGTGAAGTTAGATTAACTGCAATGATTGGAGAAAATGATTTACTTACAAAAAGTAGAAAAGCTAGAGAATTTCTTTTAAAAGGTGACCGTATCAAAGTTTCATTAAAATTAAGAGGACGTGAATTATTGATGAAAGATTTAGGAATCAAGACTTTAGAAAAATTCTTCGCTACATTAGAAGATATTGCTGAAATCACATCAGAACCTAAATTAATCAATAATCGTTTCCTTGACATGAATCTCCAACCAAATAAACAAAAAGTACTTAGATACCAAAAAGAAAAGAATCTTGAATCAAAAGATCAAGATGCTAAAGAAGGAGAATAAAATGCCAAAAATGAAAACTAAAAGTGCGTTAAAAAAACGTATTAAAGTTACAGGAACAGGTAAAATCTTAAGAGAACAAGCTTACCGTTCACACTTAGCACAAAACAAAACTACAAAACAAAAACGTCACTCACGTAAAGCTGCTCTTATGTCTAAATCAGACCTTAAAAGATTTAAAGCTTTAATCTAATCTTGTTAAGTTAATTCATAAACAAGATAATAATTAACATTATTTAAGAAAGGAATTAAATTATGGCAAGAGTTAAAGGTGGGACAGTTACAAGAGCAAGACGTAAAAAATGAATAAAATTAGCTAAGGGATATTTTGGACACAAATCAATCGGTTACAAAGTTGCTAAACAAGCAGTTGTAAAATCTTGAACATACGCTTTCAGAGACCGTAAACAAGTTAAAAGAAACTTCCGTAAATTATGAATCGCTCGTATCAACGCTGCAGTTAGAGCAGAAGGAATGAGCTACTCAAGATTTATTAACGGTTTAAAAAGAGCAGGTGTTACAATTAACCGTAAAATGCTTTCAGAATTAGCTATCAACGAACCAAAAACATTTGCAGTTTTAGTTGATATTGCAAAACAAGCTTAATTTTAAATTGCTATTCACACATCCAAATGGATGTGTTTTATTTTGCTTTTTGATATCTTAAAATTGCAAAATAAAATCTCAGAATAAACTTCCGAGATAGTATATAAGCTATATAAATTAATTTTGAGGTTTGTCAACAAAGTTTCTAATGATACTTTTAGCTGTAACGTCAACATTAGCAAAGATTGGTTTTCATTCTCAATCTATTAATGTATTTTGAGGAACAATATGATCAAAACTAATGTTTACTAATTTATCAAAACTTGTTTCAGTTGAGTTGTCATCAACACCTTTAACAAATTTTTCAGGGTCAAAGTATTTTTCAATTCTGATTGAAACAATTTTAACTTCATCATCAGGTGAAACCATTTCTCTAACTGAATTAATGTTTCCTTTGAAGTATTCTAACTCATTAGGGAAACGTAAGTCGTCAATGATGAATAAACTGCTTTTACCTGCTTTAGAAGATTCGTTAGCAATTGATTTAATTTTTTCAAAAACTCTTGAACATCAAATGTTTGTATCGATGTTTCTTCCAACTTCACCCATAGCGATTCAAAGTGGTCTAACAATTTCTTTGTCTTGACCATTTCAATTAATTTCATCTAAGATTGGCTGAGTAATTTGTTTAATTGGTTGTGCAAAAGATAAAATGTGTGTGTTATCTTCAAATTGAGGTTTTAATTGTTTTGAAAGTTCATTGCTTAATAAACCTTTTCCACTACGTCTTTTTCCATTGATTAAAATAATAACGTGTTTATTTTTGCTCATATTGTCTCCTTGTGAATCTATATAAATTTATTGTTAATAGTGCATTAAATTATGCGTTTTATCAATCTAAATTTGAAATAAAAACAACGATAGAAATTGATTAATTTCCGATTGCTGTAAATGAATTATAAAGACAAAATTTAAAAACAAAAAGAAATAGCTGAAATTTTCACAAAATATGAAAAATAGGAAAATTACAATTTTTTTGATTAGCAAAATTTACTAATAACATTAGAAAATTAAAAATTTAATTTTATTTCATAAAACTACTTTTATTACTATGCTATAGGTATAAAAGTATCAAAAGTATTATTCTAATTTTTAAGTTATGCTATATAATATAAACGCAATACATATAGACAGTAACTGTATAAATGCTTATACTTAATTTGTTACCGAGTGTATCTCATTCCTGTTCAAATTGTATTGCGTAATAGATTTTGAAGGGAGGCACAAGTATGTCAGAATCAAAATTAAAAGCAGCTAAAAAAGAAGTTGTTTTAGAAATTGTTGATAAAATTCAAAACTCTAAAGCTGTTGCTTTTGCTGAATACCGTGGTTTAACAGTTTCTGAATTAGAAGAGTTCAGAAAAGAAGCTAAAAAACTTGGTGTTGACATCAAAGTTTACAAAAACCGTTTATTCAACTTAGCAGCACAACAAACAGGATTTGCTGACTTAGCAGAATACTTAGTTGGTCCAAACATTTTCGCATTCTCAAACAATGACGATATGTCAGCAGCTAAATTACTTACAAAATATGCTAAAACTCACAAATTATTAGTTGTAAAAGCTGGAACATTTGAAGGTAAAGTTATCAACGCTGCAGGTGTTAAAGAAGTTGCTACTCTTCCAACATACGAAGAAGCACTTGGAATTCTTGCACGTTCAATGATGGCACCATTACAACAAATTTCATTATCACTTAAATTAGTAAGTGAAGGTAAAACAGAATAATAAAAATATTTAGTTTGAAAGGAAACATATTATGGCTAAATTAACAAAAGAAACATTCATCGAATCATTAAAAGAAATGTCAATTAAAGAAGTTATGGAACTTGTAGACGCTATGAAAGAAGAATTCGGAATCGACCCTACAGCTGCTGTTGCTGTTGCTGCAGCTCCTGCTGAAGGTGGTTCAGAAGAAAAAACAAGCGTTAAAGTTGTTTTAAAAGCTGACAACGGTAAAAAAGTTGCAATCATTAAAGTTGTTAAAGACTTATTAGGTGTTGCTTTAATGGATGCTAAGAAAATCGTTGACACATTACCAGCTGTTGTTAAAGAAAACATTAAACCAGAAGAAGCTGAACAAATTAGAGCAGCTTTAGTTGAAGCTGGTGCAGATGTTTCAGTTGAATAATATAACTTCAATTAATTCAAATTTATAATTAAAAAACCTTACAAAATCTGTAAGGTTTTTCTTTTTTATCTCATTAACTATAAAAAAAGTGAGAGCTCATGGCTGTACGTGAGACTCTCTTTAAAAATATCTAAACAAAACCACCAGACACAGCACTTCCTCATGTGGCTGCTACATTTCTGTCCTGACCAGGTTAGTGGGTTACTGTTCTGATGGCTTAAATATTATAACACCATTTTTTAATATTCTCTATTTTTTAATTTTAAAATTTCATCCTCAGTTAAATATCTAAACTGACCTTCTTGTAGTGTTTCGTTTTTAATATCTAAGAAAGCAAATGAAATTCTTTGTAATTTAGTCACTGTTAAATCAAAATGTTTAAACATTCTTTTAACTTGATGGTACTTACCTTCATTTATTGTAAGATTTGCAGAATTATTTGAAAGAATTTGAAGTTTTGAAGGTAAGACAATTTCATTATCTCCTATATCAAAACCTTTTTCAAATTCAGTTATTAAGTTTTGGTCAATTTTGTTATCAACTTCAACATAGTAAGTTTTCTCAACATGCTTTTTAGGTGAAAGTAAATCGTGAGTTAATTGTCCATCATTTGTTATTAATATTAGCCCTGTAGTGTCTTTGTCCAATCTGCCCACTGTGTGAATATCTTTATATGAGTTAATGCTTTCATCTAATAATTCAAAAACAGTTTTATTTAAGTTATCGTAATTTGCACAAACATAGTGACCAGGTTTATTTAGTAAAACATAAATAAATTCTTGTTTAGGACCGATTAATTTATCATCTAAACAAACGTCTTCATTGATTATATTAATAATTGATTTAACCACTTTGTTATCAACTTTAATTCTTTTAGAGGAAATTAACTTTTTAGCATCAGTTCTACTGATGTTTAAGTTAAATGAAAGTCATTTATCTAATCTGGTCATATTATTTTAGTAAAGCATTATAAATGTTGTGTTTATAAACTTCTACTCCTGGTTGAGATAATGGGTCAACTCCAAATAACAATGAAGATAAGATTGCAACAAATTGGAAGAAAGCAAATAAATGAGCCAAATTATTGATTGAAATTTCATCAAATTCAATAATTAAATCATTATTGTCAAATGTATTATTTTTGATATTAAAATTAGGTTGATTTTCACCTTTTGTGCCTAGGAGACCTAGCTGGTCGAATTTTTTATTGTCTTGATTTAAGTTGTATTTTTTATTGTTAAATACAATGTTTGTTGTGATTGAAAAATCACTTTCCAAACTATTTGTATTATTAACAGAATCCTTAATTGTTAAATAACCTTTTTTCTCTTTATTTTCACTTGAGTTATATAATGAACAAACGTATTCAACAAAAGAATCTAATATAAAATCATTATCATTAATAACTTCAACAGTCTTGTTATTGTATCTTGCAAAAATGTATCTAAAAATAGCTGTAAGGAACACAATATTTTCTTTTATTGGTGTGTTCAACGTCTTTTCAATAATTGAGACAAATGTCTCGATTAATTCTCTTGAATTAAAATTCAAGAATTCAAGTACAAATAATGATGATGGATCAAATATTGAAACATATCTTTCAGGTATGTTTGTAGGTAATTTCAAGAATAAATAATTATGAATTTTAGCCATCTTATTAAGTATATTATCTGCTTCAGTGCTTGCGACTGTAATAAGTGCATTTAGCATTTCAATACTATCGCTTTTTTTCAAGTTAGCTTCAAGCAGTTTCCTATATTCTCTAAATGAAACAGAGCTTTCGATAGAAATCGCACTCTTTGAAATGTAATAGATAGCAAATTTTTGCCCTATTAATGAAGAAAGTTGATTTGTTAAAACTTCAGGAGAAATGTTGTTTTGTGTAAAGATAATATTAAAATCAGGTTTATTATTTAAATAATTATTAAAAATAAAATCATAAATCGCTTTAGTAGTTAAGTATGATTCTCCATCAGCAATTACAACTAATGTATCTATTTTGGTAGATTTTAAAAATTCAACTTTAGCTTTAATTAACTCTAAGTTAAATTCAAGATTATCATCAATATACTTAAGCACATTAGTTTCTTCATCGTCAGTGTTTTGAAAATTTAAAACTAAGTTGTTGTGAATGCTATTAACTTTTTTAATAATTTCATTAATTTTGCTGTGTTTTAATATTGAATTCACATGCTTAAGTTGGATATTTAGGTTACCGAATTTATACATTTTTCTCCTTATTAATAGTGTTAATTAAATTTTATATTTATTTTTAGAGTTTGCTATCTTAAAACACTTATTTTTATAATAAAATTCGATATTGTCATGATATAAACTAATAATAGTTTATAATATAGAAACCAAATACATATTTATATGTATTTAACATTATTTTATTTAAATAATTTGATTAAAAATTACATTATTTGTTCATATTTTGGAGGTAATATGAGAGAGAAACAGCCGACTTACATATTTGGTTTAGGTGGTGTTGAAGAAATCGGTAAATCCACATTAGTTGTAGAGCATATGAACCGTATTTTCTTAATTGACTCAGGGATTAAATTTGCAGACACTTACAACACTGGTGTTAAAGGTATTATTCCTGACTATTCATACTTAAATCAACCTGGAAAAATAATTGAAGGTTTATTCATTACACACGGTCACGAAGATCACATTGGTGGTGTTGTTTATTTAGTTAAACAAACAAAAATCAAAAAGATTTTTGCTCCAAGAATTGCAATTCAATATTTAAAACTTAAATTTGAAGAGCACAAAATTACAAGAAAAATTGATTTTATTGAAATCAATAAATCAGACATTTATAAGTTCGCAAATGGATGTAGAGCTGACTTTTGAACCGCTCAACACTCAATTCCAGATGCATTTGGTGTTAGATTAACTACCCCAAATGGTTCGCTTATGTGTACAGGAGACTTTAGATTTGACTATACACCAATCGGAAACTATACAGACTTTGCAAGATTAGATGAAATTGGTAAAGAGGGACTTACAGTTCTTTTATCAGATTCAACTAATGCCATGAGACCTGAGCATTCACCTAGTGAATCAGATATCTTAACTGACTTGGAACGTCATATGCGTGCTGCAAAAAGAAAAATTATTATTACTTCATTTGCTTCTAACTTAACAAGAGTTAAGGTTATTATTGAGCTTGCTGCTAAATTAGGTAAAAAAGTTATTCCATTCGGTCGTTCAATGATCCAAGGAATTAAAATTGGTAGAAAATTAGGTTACATCAATGTTCCGAATGGTGTGATTGTTGATAAAAAAGACTTGCCTAACATTAAAGATTCAGACCTTGTTGTTTTAACAACAGGTTCTCAAGGTGAAGAACTTGCTGCATTATCTAGAATGAGTTATGGTAAGCATGCAACAATTAAAATAGTAAAAGGTGATATGGTTATTTTCTCATCAAGTCCAATCCCTGGAAACAGAATGGTCGTTGAATTACTTACAAATAGACTTTACAAATTAGGTGCAATTATTAAAGAAAATGGTGTTGATGGCTACTTACATACATCAGGTCACGCTTATGAGTGAGAGCATGATAAAATCTTTAAATTAACCAGACCTAAATATTTCCTTCCATACCACGGTGACTACAGAATGTGTTTAGTTCACGGACAAACAGCTATTAAAAATGGGGTTAATCCTAAAAATGTTTTAATACCTAAAAAAGGCCAAGTCTTTGAAATGTACAATAACGTTATTAAGCCAACTAATAAAACAATTAACTTTGGCCCTATTTACATCGATGGAAACACAGTTTTAAACATTTCAGAAAAAATGCTTCAAGAAAGAGCAAAACTTAAAGATAGTGGATTTGTTAATATTGTTTTCTTAATTGATAGAAACAAAAATGCAATCGTTAATAGACCTCAAATTGTAACAAGAGGAAGCTTCTTTGTGAAAACTTCTAAACAATTAATTGAAGAAACAAGGAGAGTTGCTCACGGTGCAGTTCTATACTACATTAAAAATAATCCAGAATGATCTGTTAAAGATTTGGAAAAATTAATTCAAGATAGATTAAGCACATTATTCTACAAAGAAAAACGTAGAAATCCTATTATCATTCCTACAATTATGTTCCTTGACGAACCAACTGATGAAAAATTAGCTAAAGTTAAACTTAACTTCGGTAAACAGTTAGATATTGATGAACAATTAAATGATCCTACAACAAAGAATTTAAGCAAATCACAGAAGAAACAATTACTTAAGGTTAAAGAATCAATTTTTGGTGAAGTTGAAAACGATGAATTAGAAATTGATGAAGAAGATGAAATTTAACCAATAACACTTGAGCACATAGATAAACACTCTATGTGCTTTTATTTTGCGAAAATAAAATCCTAAATTTTATGTAAATTTTCCATATTTTTAAGCAAACTTTTCGAATAATATAAGGTAGATAAATCAAAGGAGTATAATTAAAATAACCAAATTATTAAGGAGGTTATATGTCAGGTATTATTATTGCTGTGATTATAATTGTCGCAGTGCTTGCCGTAGTAATGCTTGTGATTACAAGTTGTCTTTCAGTGAGAATTGTTAGTGAAACTAACTTCTGTATTGTTGAAAGACTTGGTAAATACAAGAAAACAATGACTAAGGGTGTAAACTTTATGGTTCCTTACATTGATAAAGTCAGAGTTAAAAATAACTTTAAGGAAAAAGTTTTTGACTACCCTGCTCAACATGTTATTACAAAAGATAACGCTACTATTCAAGTAGACACAACAGTATATTTAAAAATCTTTGATCCAAAATTATTTGCTTATGGAGCTGAAGATCCATTTTTAGCTATTGAGTTTTTAACATCAACAACACTTAGAAACTTAATCGGTGAACTTGAACTTGATGAAGCATTAACATCCAAGAAATTATTAACGCTAAGTTAACTAAAATCTTAGATGAAGCTTCAGATGCTTGAGGAATTAAAGTAAAAAGAATTGAAATTCAAAACATTATTCCACCAAAAGAAGTTCAAGAAGCTATGACAAAACAAATGCAAGCTGAACGTATCAAGAGAGCTCAAATCCTTGAAGCTAGCGCTGAAAAAGAAAGTAAAATTCTTAGAGCTCAAGGGGAATATGAAAGTACAATCTTACGTGCAAAAGCAGAAAAAGAAAGTATGATTGAAAGAGCGACAGGTAAGAAACAAGCGATTGAACTTATTACAACTGCAAACATTTCAACTGAATACTTACAATTACAAAGTATTGAACAATTAGAAAAACTTGCAAATGGTCATGCTACAAAAATCATTATTCCACCTAACTTAGCAGATGTTGCTAAATCAATGTCAGTCGCAAAAGAAGTTTTAGATTTACCTTCTAGAGAAGAAGTTAAAGCAAACAAATAGAAATTAAAAATGAACAGTGTAATTATTAAAAACACTGTTCATTTTTTGATTTTAATTATCCAGCATAAGGAGCAAATAAGATAAGCGAAATTGCTATATTTATAAGAATAATTCAGAATAGAGAAATTCTTCTTTTAGCTAAGTAATATGAACCTAAAATACCTATTGGTACATAGATTTTTAACAGAATATTTTTGTATCCCACAAAATAATTATTGCTTGTCCATCCTGCATAACCTTTAGAAGATGAATTAAAGAAAATTTCAGGTACATAAATAGAGATGAATAATTGAATCGCAAGAGCAATAATTATTCCTGAAACAATTGGTTTCATAATGATCAACATATTAGCAATGAAAGTATTAGTTTTAAATTTTTTAATATACTTCATTGCAATTACCATAATGATAATAGCTGGTAAGCAAAAAATTACATAAGTTAAGAAAACTGCTATATAACCTCATCATTGACCAGATGCAACTAAGTAACCTGTGAAAAAAGCAAATTTAGTTGACACAACACCAGGTGTAGTGTTCGAAATTGCAAACACATTATTGATTGCATTTTCATCAATATTTGCTCCAAAAACTTGTGCTAAAAAGTTTCACAATCATTGGAATATCGGCATAAAAACTTGACCACCACCAAAGATTGAAAGCGAAATTAAAATTAAAAGAGGTAAGCAAACTAATAAAGCAGTAAGTAGCATTATTTACCTCCTTTTTTAATGAAGGTAATCCCATTTTCCTCAAGCGATTTATTTAATGATTGCTTATTGATAAAGTGCTTTTTATTTACTAAAAAAATTACAGCAAAGACAAATAAGATAATTACAATTGAGAAAATTGGTAAATTGTAAGGTGATGGAACAAACAAGGAAACACAAATTGAAAAGAGCATAATAATTAATCAAACTGGTAATTTGAGTGATTGTTTAGATTGCTTTATATATCTTTGTGCAAATGCAATCAGAAAAGCAATAATTGAAACAAGTACACCGACTGAAATTATTTTTAAGTACTCGCTAGGTATGTATCTAGTCAAGATAACTAAGAAAATAAATGCAAATATTACGTGAGGCAATATTCCAAATAAAGTAACTAAGGTTCCCTTAAATTTACCTAAAAGACTTATAGATATATATGAAAGTGTTTGGATAACCGAAGCACCTGGGAGCATATTTGTAACAATTACAATATCATCCATTTCTTCGTTAGTTATTCATTTTTTATTATCAACTGCTTCTTTTTTAATAACTGGTAAAAGGGCATTACCTCCACCGAATCCAATAAAAGTAACTTTGATAATAAATCAAAATAATTCTCAAAAACTAACTTTTTTCTTATTTTTATTCATTATGTCTCCTATTTATTTAGCAATATTTTATAGTTTTTTCAAAATAACTAAACAATAATAACAGTTTAATGATTTTTCACATTAATTCAGATGAATTTAAGAATTTTTAAGATTTTTTATGACTATAAAATAAATAAAATGCTATTATATATTTGCATCAGTCGACAGCTGCATTTTATGTAGAGGAAAGTCCGTGCTAACACCATCTGCGATGATGGTAGTGATCGTGCTAAGCCAAATAAGCTTAGGTTATGCATTATGTGTATAAACGACTAGTGCCACAGAGACGAGAAATATGAAACGGGTAAACTCCACGAGTTAGAAACTCAAATTTTGGTAGAGGAATCATTATTTTAGAACTGAATAAAATAATGGAGTGACATTAAGTCATTAGATAAATTGTCGACCTAGACAGAACACGGCTTATAGATGCAAGCATTCAGGCAACTGAATGTTTTTTTATTTAATATAAAAAATCCACCAAATGATGGATTAGTTAAATATTTGATTTACTTGTTCTTTGATGTGTTCATCAACGTGATTTGGTTCAGTTTGATTAATTGGAGAAACTTTTGTTCCAAAGTATTTAATTTCTTTCGAATCATTACCTGTTAAGAATTTAAATGTTCCTTTTAATCAATCAGAGTGATTGCCTCAAGTGTATCAACCTTGTGGTGCACCTTGAGTTGAAACTATAACTGTATTTAAGTTAGTTAATAAAGGAATTGCATCACCTTGCTTTGAGTATTTGTAACTAAATGTTTTATTAGCAACTGAAATAGCATCGATGAAATTTTTAACTATGACACTAGGTCCAAAGTTAATCATTGGGTTTGAAATGATTAATAAATCAGTTTCTTTAAGTTTTTGAATTCATCTATCTGACTCAACATCTGTGTAATAAGTTGTAAATGTTTGCTTAGTTAAAAAATGTTCATTTAGCTTTGTAGTTGATAAGTCCACTCTTTCGATTAATACATTTTCTTTTGATTTAAGTGCTTCTTCAATGTAATTTAAAATGTTAGTTGAGTATGATTTTTCATTTTGTAAAAGATTTCCATCTAAAATTAATACTTTTTTCATATTTTCCCCTTAAATTTTATAAAAAGTTAATATTTAGTTATTTTTTAGCTTAAAAAATAACTTTTTATATTAGTTATATTTTAACAAACTTTTAAAAATAGGTATGATAAAACGCAAAAATAATATAAAAAGTTGGCATTAATTAACAAATACCAACTGTAAAAATTATTTAGTAGAGTAACCAAATTTTTCAAGCGCATCTGCATCATCGATTCATTTTTTAGCTATCTTAACTTTTAAAGTTAATGAGGTAGGAATATCGAATTGATGTGCAATTTTCTTTCTAGCAACTGTACCTATTTTTTTGATTTTTTCACCGTTTTTACCTATAACCATACCTTTTTGAGAAGCTTTTTTAACATAGATAATTGCATCAATATCTAATCTATCTTCAGATTCTTCAAATTCTAGAACCTCAACAGCAATTGAGTGAGGTAGCTCTTCATAAAGTTCATTAATTGCAGATTCACGAATGATTTCTTTTGCTATAAAACGCATAGATTTGTCTGTGATGTATTCAGGATCATATTGAGCTTCACCATCATAAGCGTATTTTTCAATTTCACTAATTAAAGCGCTAATTGATTTAGGATCGTTTGCATCAGTAGACATAATTGTTTCAAAACCGTGTTCTTTAAGCTCTTTGATTTTATCAAGTAGCTTTTGAGGATCTTTTTTAATTTTGTCAATCTTAGAAATAACAGCAATCTTGTTTTTTACGTGCTTGATTTTTTCTAAAATCATTTCATCACCTTTACCAATTGCTTCATCAGCAGGAGATAAGAATAAAAGAACATCTATGTCTTTAGTTGCATCATAAGCATTTTTGTTTAAAGCTTCACCAAGTTTATTTTGTGGTTTATGGATACCAGGTGTATCAATGAAAATGATTTGTAAATCATCTTCTGTATAGATACCTGTAATTTGGTCTCTGGTTGTTTGAGCTACATTAGTAACAATTGCAACATTGTAGCCGATAATAGCATTAAGAAGACTACTTTTACCTACGTTTGGTCTTCCTAAAATACTTGCAAAACATATTTTCATAATTATTTAATTGTAATTTCTTCAGCTCTGATGCTGTATGGAACTAATTCTTCAACTGTGTTAACTCTTAATTGTTTTCCATCATTACTGTATTGGTAAACTTTTGCATCAAGAGGCATAAATTCAGTCATAACTTGTCTACATCCAGCACAAGGGCTAATGATTTCATTTTTTCCACTAATAATGTGAATTTCTTTAAATGTTCCAACTTTTCCACCGTATGCTACTGAACCAAACATAGCACTTCTTTCAGCACATAAACCTGATGGATAAGCAGCGTTTTCAACGTTAACTCCATAATATTCTTTCCCATCTTCTCCGATCAAAATTGCTGCTACTGGGAATTTTGAATATGGTGTATAAGTATATTTAAGTAAATCTTTTAATTTTTCAAATGTCATATTTGTACCTTCTTTCCTTGTTATTTTTAAAGGATTAAAAATATCATCAACCATTTTATTCATTTGAATTCTTTCTTCTTCAATTTCGTGGTCATATCCTGCTAAGTGGACTAATCCGTGAGTGAATAAGTAGCAGAATTCTCTTTTAATTGAGTGTCCAAAATATTTTGCTTGTCTTACAACTTTGTTTCAACAAATAACTAACTCTCCCAGATGAATAAATGGAAGTTCGTCATACATAGAACTATCATCAAATCCAAATGAAAGGATGTCAGTTACATAATCTTTGTTTCTGTATTCTTTGTTTAATCTCTTAATTTTTTGAGGAGAAACTAATGAAACATCAACAATGATTTGTTTTTTTATACCAAAGTATTCTGCAAAATTTTTGATAATTTGCTTCATTTCTTTTTCAAAAATAATTGCATCTTTAATTTTTGAATTAATAGTCAATGATATTTTTGTCTTTTTCATACTTTATAATTATACTTTAAATATGTAAACATATTTAGTTGAAGCAAATAAAAAAACTTGAAAATTAATCAAGTTTAGTAATTTAATTTAATACGTTTTTTAGTTTCGAATTGATAATCAACTGCTCATAGCTTTCCGTCAGTGAATTGAAGTGGTAATCCATTTGGAACTTTGTGTTTTGTAGCATAATAAATTTTGACTCTTTTGTTATCTAAAATAACATAAGCACCCGGGTTCGATGAGAATGCTCTGATTTTATTAAATGCTTGTTCAACTGATAAATCGCTTGTTATGAGTGCATCTTCTTTTAATAATTTTGGACTTAAAATGACTTTTTCTTCATCTTGAACAATTTCCTTAAAATCACCTTTAACATAGTCTACAAGTCATTTTGTGATATTTTCAGTAGCTAATTTTGATAATTTTACAAACAATGTATCAGATGTGTCTGTGTCTTCAATTGGAATTGAAACCATTTTAATAATGTTACCTGCGTCCATTTGTTTTGTCATATACATTAATGAAAGTCCGGTTTCTTTATCTCCATAAAGAAGTGAATATTGAATAGGTGCAGCACCTCTATATTTAGGTAATAGTGAACCGTGAATATTAATTGAAGCTAATTTCGGAAGAGCTAAAACTTTTTCAGGAACATATTGACCAAAAGCACAAGTTAGTAAGATATCAAAATCTAATTCTTTAAGTTCGTCATAAATTTGTCCGATTTTTTCAGGTTGAAAAAGTCTAATGTTATATTTTTGAGCTAATAATTTTGTAGGAGTAGGTAAAAGTGCATAACCTCTATTTGCTGGTTTATCAGGCTGCGAAACAATTCCTACAACGTCAAAGTTTTTGATAACTTCCTCAAAAATAGGAACCGAGAACTCCGGTGTTCCTGCTAATAAAATTTTCGTTTTATTCATTTTTCTCCTATCCGATTGAGATTTCCTTGTAAATTAGCTCTCTCATAACTTCAACGATTTTAGTAAGCATTTGTTCAGTTAATTTAGTTGTTGATTTACTATTTTCATTAATTTCTTTTAAGTGTGTAAACATTTTTTCAGATGTAAAGTATGTTCCAAAGAAAGTAATTTTATTATTGATTGATCTTTGTTCTAAAATTTCCATAATTACTGAATCTCAGAATCAAATACTTAAGTTTTTAAGTCCAATTTCATCTAAAACTAACAAATCAACTTCACTAAGCTGTTTTTTAATAAAATCAATGTCATTTGAGTTTTTCTTATCAAATGTTTTTTTGATCTCTTGGTCTAAATCATTTATATTGATGTAAGCAACAGTTTTGTTATCTAATGCAAAAGAATTTGCGATTCTTGAAAGTAAATTACTTCTTTGAGATTTTCTTACTCCAGAAATTAAAAGCCCCTTCATTGATAGTTCATTGTGTTCTTTTAATTTTACCTTTAACTCTTCTACATATTTGTGTAAGTCAATATAGTCTTCATCATTTATAACTACATTTTCAATAACTTCATCATTAATTGGTTCACTGATGTCTGTGAAAATTAAGTGATTTTCTAATCTTAATTTTCTACCTTCATCATTATTTGCTATTTTTCTGACTAACTGCAATTTACCATTTTCATCTCTTAAAAAATAATTTCTAATAGGTAGATTTTTATCGATAGTTCTTTGCTTATAGTAATCAATTAAATGAACAAAATAATCTCAAATTTCCTTATCTGAGATATTTAATTCATCTATTAGTTGTGCTAATATTTCTTTTTTCTTGATATCAGCAATAATCTGTGCAGGATCTATTTTCAAGTTTTTATCTAGAAAAATTCTTCAATCTAGATTTTGATTATTGTTTGTCATTAATTAAGTCTCCAATTAATGTTTAAGTGCATTCTTGAAAGCTTCTTTTTCATGGAAAATTTTTTGTTCTTTTTTATCTTTAAATTTTCCATCAAAATAAGCTTCGATTGTGTCGAATCTCATAAGACCTGCATTTTTAATTTCAACCATCATTGAGTTTGCATGTTTAAATCACTCGTTAGGAGTTGAAGATTTTTCTTTAGAAATATATAAAACATAGTTAATGATTTTTGAATCAGTAAATTTGCTAATTCATTCATCTAATTTGTTTTCAATTTTTTCATTTCTGAAACCATATGAAATTGATTTATAGAAATCTCTTGTGCTTAATTTAATTAAAGCTTCATATTTATTTGAATACTTATATTCGTTTAATAAACTAATAGGCTCTAACATAGAAAAATCAACTGGTGCAAAATCGGCATTTTGTTGTCTTAATTTACCTAAATTAATTAAATTGTCAACAAATTCATTCTTTGGATATTGAGCTTGCTCATTCTCATTATTAAATACATCAAAGAAACTTGCTGAAACATCTTGAATGTGTGGTGTTTCGATGATGTTTGATTTTTTCAATCTATTATTAACTTTAATTTTGAAGTATGTATCACCGATTTTAGATTTCAACATTTCTGAAATTAAATGGTTATTTTTAATACCAGCTGCATTAAGTGGTTTTTGAATACTAAAGATAGTGATTTTTTGTTCATCATCTCTTAAAGTATCAATTAAACCAACGGCTTCAAGTTGTAATCTAGCTTGATTTAATCTGTTTTCGTGCATATTTAAGAATGTAGTTAGAGTTAAAAAATCATAGCTACTTCTTTTGTATTTGCTATCTTTAACAATATCTAATAAATATTGGTAAAGAAAAACAGGGTCAGCACCTAAAAATGGACCGTAAAATTCACGTAAATTACTAAGGTCCTCCATTGTTATTTCGTTAACTTTTTCAACTGCGAAATATTGATAAATCATCGGTGCTTCCTCCTGTTTTTTCTTGTGTTTGAAATTTTTGGTACTCTAATTTTACTTACTTATTTTTTTAGCTCCAAAAATTCTTTTATTTTTTCTTTACTATCTCTAATATTAATAGGGATATGCACAACCTTTTTTGACCTAAAAAAATCTTTTGTGTCTCAATTGTAGTTGTTTTGGTTGTCTAAAATTTCTTTTGTAAAGTTATCCACACCCCTAATTTTTAAGAATTTTGTCCTATTTTCTTCATCTATTTGCATATGATAGACTGTAGAGAAAAAGATTGAAAAATCGACTATTTTTGTATATAAAATTGGTATTTCTACAAAATCGTACTGATTTGCTTTAAGGTGCTCAAAAATTACTTCAAAAACATACTTTTCAAGTATTTTTAAGTTATTTGGATTTAAACTTACCCATTGCTTAATAAACGGTTTTCAAACTTGATTATTTTTGATTAAAAAACTACCGATTTTATTGTTAATTTTGTTGATAAAATCAGTATTTTTTTCATATAAATCGTTTACAAATTCATCAAGATTTAATGTTTTGTAACCTAATTCTCTTGCAGTATTTAAAAAGTGTGTTTTACCAGAGCAAATTTTACCTACTATTGCTATCATAATTTAGCATACTTTCTTTTAATCTAACTAATTCAAGTTCATCAAGAATAGACATTGCATTTTGTAGATTAAGTTTTAATAAGTAGTTATCTTTTGACTCATTAAAATCTGGAACATTTGTATATAACTGAGCCATTTTATAACAGAATAGCCCTTGGTCATATCCGGATTCTAATTTTGTAATAATTGATTTTGTAAAATTATCAGCTCAAGTATCTTTTTGTTCATATAAATTAATGAAACTTTTGTATTTATCAAGAATACTGATAGCAGTTTTTTCTCCAATACCTTTAATACCTGGTAAGTTATCGCTGCTATCTCCTGCTAAACCTTTATAATCAGGAACTTGATTTGGATAAATTCCATATTCTTCAGGATAAATATCTAATGTTAATAAATCAAATTTATTTTTTTTAGGTCTCTTAATAATAACTGATGTGTGTTCATGAATTAATTGATGTAAGTCTCTGTCTTTTGAAAAGATAATTTTCTCTTCTCCTTGAGCGACATTTTTAACATAAGTTCCGATTAAATCGTCAGCTTCATAACCGGTTTGCTCTTTTCAAGGAATTTCTAAAAGAGTTAACATTTCTTTAATTTTGTCCATTTGGACAAATAATTCAGATGGAGCTGAAGCTCTACCACTTTTGTATTCATTAAAAGCTTCGTGTCTGAAAGTTTTTCCTTGACTATCAAAAGCTATAAAAATGTGTGTTGGATTAAATTGGTTGAATATTTTGAGAAGTTGATGGAAGAATAAGTTGATTGCATTAGTAGGGAAACCTGTTGAACTTCTTAAAATGTCATTAGGATTTCCATAATATGTTGCATAAAATGATTGAAAACTTAAGTAGTTTCCATCAACTAATAAATGTAAGCTTTTCTTATCCATTATCTACCTCTTTTCAATCACTAAAGTTATAAAATCCTTTACTAATTTTGATTAAAATCAATATTTTTCTAGGTCTTGTATCATTAAGAATTTCAATAGCTCTATTATTGAAACCAAAAACTGTTACAGATTTTGTTGAATCTGTTACTGATAATCTAGGTCTACCTTTAGCATCCTTAGTCACTTTAGTTAACATGACTTCAATTCACTCATATTGATCTGTAAGCTGATCTAATGTTAATGTATTGTGTTTGTTTGAAATATTTGAATTTAAGTTATAAATGCTTCCTAATAATTGAGATTCATATTGAATTTGTTCATTTAAATCACTTGGTATGAGTTCAAATTCAATTTGCTCAATATTTTGCATTTTTATAAACTCTTGGAGTTGTTGTTTTTTGTCGCCTTCAATTTTCTTATATGAAGCAACAAATAAATCATTAAGTTGCTTGCAAATGATTAGTCCATTTAATAAAGTTTGCATTCCATAAAATTCTCTAAATGCATTAGCTTTAATAAGTGTTTCAATATTTGACTCAGTTACGTTTCCTAAATTTCTTAATCTAAGATATGCAACTATAAAGTTTTCATATTGACCATTTTGATTTCTTTCTTCAAGTATTTTTTCAACAGCACTTTCGCCAATTCCTTTAATCATATTGAATGGTAAATAAAGTTCATTATCAACAATTTCAACCATATTTGATGAATTGTTAATTTCAGGTGATTGAACTTTTATGTCTTGATCACTAGCTTCAACAGTGTATTTTTTGATATTTTGCTGGTCTGATGATGAATTCGAAATTAACACTTTATAGAAAATAAGTGGGTAGTTCGCTTTATAGAAAGCTAACTTATATGAAATTAATGAGTAAGCAACAGCGTGTGATTTATTAAATCCATAAGCAGCGAATTTTTCAATATTTGAATAAATTTTTTCTAATAAGTCTATAGAAATATTGTTTTGTAATCCACCTTTGAAAAATTCAGCTTTATAGCTATGTAATAGCTTTTCATCTTTTTTAGAAATTGCTCTTCTAAGTAAATCAGCTTGAGCAAAAGACATATTTGCAACCTGCTGTGCAATTTGCATAATTTGCTCTTGGTAAACAATAATTCCAAATGTAGGTTTAACAATTTGATCATATAGTGGATGAATTGTTTCGATTCTGTTATGGTTTTGTTTATTTTTACCATATGTACCAATAAATTCCATTGGACCAGGTCTAAACAACGAAACAATTGCATAGATATCATCAAATGAATCAATTTTAACTTCCTTAATTGTTCTTTGCATTCCTATTGATTCAAGTTGAAAAATTCCATTTGTATGTGTGTTATTAAGTAATTTTTTAGTTTTATCTTCTAATTGAACTGAATAACTATCTCCTATGACTTTTTCAAAAGTCTGTTCAGGTTCTAATAAATCTTCAATTTCTTTAAGAATAGTTAAGTTCTTAAGAGCTAAAAAGTCAATTTTAATAAGACCATATTTTTCTAAATGGTTTAATGTAAATTGAACTTGTTGAATTAGCCCATTATTGTAAATTGTAGGAATAAGTTTATTAATTTGTTGGTCACAAACGATAATACCGGCAGGGTGTGTTCCGATTTGTCTTGGTAAGCCTTCAATTTTTGAAGCATACTCGTGTAAGTTAGGATATTTATCTACATATGATCTATATTTTGGATTAGTTTCATAAGCATCAACAAGACTTAAGTCAGTTGACTTAATTGCATTACAAATTTTTTCAACTTCTGAAAGTGGTACATCTAAGTATCTGGCAACATCTCTGATGCTGTTTTTTAGTGCTAAAGTTTGAAATGTTGTAATTAGAGCAACATTTTCTTCTCCATATTTATTTTTAATGTATTCTAAAACTTCATTTCTTCTGTTATCTTGAATGTCAATATCAATATCAGGAAGAGAAACTCTGTCAATATTTAAGAAACGTTCAAATAGCAATCCAAATTCGAGTGGATTAATATCCGTGATTCCTAATATATAAGAAATAATTGACCCAGAAGCACTACCTCTACCAGGTCCTACTTCAATTTTATTTTTCTTAGCTCAAGCAATTGCATCTTGAATAATCAAAAAGTAGTTAATAAAACCTAATTTAGCAATAACAGAAATCTCATAATTAACTCTATTTACAACAACATCTTCACCGAATTTGTAAATAAGTTCTTTAGTTCTATCATTAATTAATAATTTTTTAAATTCTGCTGCTGCATTGTCTGAAAATTTAGCTAATTTAATTGAATTATTAGGTTTAGAAACATTGCAATTTTGTGCAATGTATAACATATTTTTATATACATCTTCGTGAAGATCTTCTCAATCTTCTTCATCTAAATATTCATTATATGTTTGAGTTTCTTCGTTAATTGAACCAATTTTTTGAATAACTCTGAGGATTTCATTATCCTCAAAATTTAAAACTTTTTTAGCTGGTGCATAGACAGTTTGATATTCAAGTGGAGTTTTATTATTTAAATAAAAATTACTTAAATATTTATCAACTGCAATACCTTTAGCCCTATGTCCTAGGTATTGATGGTCAATAATGAAAATATCTGAATTATCAAGTTCATAGTATGAAACTTCTTTACCTTCAGATTTAGCATAAATAAGTTGATTAATAAAAGTGTATCCATTATTGTTTTTAGCTAATGCAATAACAGTAAATCCTTGTGATAAATCAAGTTCAATACCAATAAGCGGTTTGATATTAAACTTATCTTGCATATCTCAATAATATTGCAATGCATATAAGTTTTCTTTATCTGTTAAAGGTAAGAATTCTAAATTATTTTCAACTGCTAATTTAATGAGTTTTTCAACTCTAATAGCAGAGTTTAAAAATGAATATTCAGTGTTTGTGTGAAGATATATTTTTTTCATATTTAAATTATATTTTTCTTTTATTAAACTAACAGAAAATACCTGATTTTTTTAATTGAATATATCTACTAAATTCATAAAAATTTCATTAATCACTTATTTTTTTGAGTTCATAAAATCAATTTTTTGAATTTTAAAAGCAAAATGTGTAAAAAAATATGAAAAATAAAGTTTTTTATAAAAAATTACATAAAAATAAGATATTAAGATTAATAAGGAGTACAATCAAGATATATAGACATTTTAAAAATTAAAAATGTCAGTCAGGGGTGACTATGTTTAAATTTAGCAAAATTAAAAATAAGTTTAAGAAATTATTTCTAGGGTTATCACTTACATCAATTGGAATTGGTGGTGCGTTTTCTATAAGTGCAAATACAAGTGATATTGCAGAAATTAGAGAAGAACAAAAAGAATTGGAATTAAAAAAATACTTAAAATGTTTGGAAGTATTTAATGATCAATTAAGACCCTTTAGCAAGACATTATTTTCAGATATTCATAAAAAAATGGGAATAGATAATTATATTAACAATCCAGAAGTGGTAAAGAATACAGAAAAAATCAAGATTGGTATTATTGATCTAGGTTTTGTTAATCCCTACCTATTTTTGGGTCGACCTGAAAAAGTGAAGTTATATTTACCAACTTATAGAGGAAACCATAACGAAGAAAGGTTAGCAGTTGATGTTGTAACTGGTAATAATATAATTGATGGTAATTATGACTCCCTAAAAAAAGCATTATCTAAAAATATAAGTGATAATGTTTCTAGAAATTCTGATTCGACTAACAATATGAAGTTCTCTGAAAGAATACTATATGAATTTTTCAATTCACATTCTACACAAATTTCTAATTTAATAGCTGGTGATTCTGGTATTTTAAAAAATGCAGAAATTCACAGTGCTAGTTTAAATAGTTTCACTTATTATAATGATTCTAGAAATGTTGCATTTTATGATTATAAGAAAAATGAAGTTGTTAGAATAGCGAACCCTGATTTAAGAACGAATGAATGAAAAAAATATTCAGACGATCATTTTTATTCTGATTTAAAATCACTTGATTTAATTATAAAGAAGATGCTTGCATCTAAAGTTAACATTATTAATATTAGTGTTGGTTTACAAAGCTTAATGTATAACAGTACAGCTTATAAAGAGTTTTTGAAAAATCTAACAAAACCAGATGAAAATGATACTGCTAAAAAACCTAAATATAAAAATCTGGATGAATTTTGAAAAATTTGTACTGAATTTAAGTGACATTCAAATACTTTTCAAAAGGAACGTCCTGAAGAATTTGAAAAGTTTAAAAAGACATTAATGAACTTGAAACATGAATTTCTATTTGAAATATACCAAAATAATAAACACAAATTTAATCCATTTAAACTTGCTCTTATGTATCCAGGACATCCATTATTCACTTATTTTGATAACAAGAATGATTTTAATAACTGAGGATATAGAAATAACTACATAGAAAAAGTACTTTCATTAGATAGAAATAGATGACATTACTCTAAGTTAAGTGGAATGATAGATGAATATGCAAATAAATATAATGTGAAGTTTTTCATTTCAGCAGGAAATTATGAAAGAGCAAATCTTTTATTAAGATATATAAATACATATACAAATGAGTGAGAAAATAATTGAAAATTACGTTGAAAAATGAATTTCAATCTTAAGGATCAACAAAGTTTTGGATTTATTAAAACTGCACATAATGCAATATATGTTGGTGCGATAGATAGAAAAGGAGAGTTTATGAATTTCTCTGACCAAGGAGCTTTTGATATTAGTGATTTTCCACTCATTGTTAATTATGGCTCTGAAATAGGTAATAAAAATATCTACTATTTTGACTCACCTTATTCAAAATATTTGATTCATATTTATAAGAAGAATTTCATTGGTTTAAGAGGAACGAGTTTCGCAACTCCGTTAGCTGCCAGTTTGGTAGGGTTATATTGCGCTTCAGAGAATAAAAAACCAGGTAAAATAAAGATAAGAGAATTGAGAGCAGCCCTGGCTTCATCATCATTCTATACTGATAACTACCCAACTTATGGATATACACCAAATTTTATGAAAGACATTGATTTAATATATTCAATGAATGATGAACCGATACAAAGTTTACATGATAACAATGCTAGATCTGTGACAGGATTTGGATCTGTTAATTTTGATGTATTGAGAGACACACTAAATAACAAGATATATCTTAATTTACCAAGCAAAAATGACGAAAAAGTACCTCTTATAAAATTAAAGGAAAATAAAAAAGGTTTAACAATTAACTTTAATAAAAATAAGAAAAATAAAAATATTTATGAAGATTTATTAATAAAAAATAAAGATACCATTAAAAAGATTTTAGAGATTGACATTAGTGAAAAAATAATTAAAAAGAATATGAGATTAATATTATCTTGAGATATGCTTGATTTTAATATCAATACTCGCGATTATCGTGAAAATGGTGTTAATATATCTGATGATTTCTATTTAAAAGAAGCAAAAAAAGAATTGACTAATTTATTTGATTTTGAGCTTGAAATTGATTCATTAGTTGGAACTTGATCAAATATTGATGTCAAAGAAAAAACACCATTTACTTGATTAAAAAGCGAAGGTACAAATTCAACGATAGAATTTATAAGAATAAAAGAAGCTGATTTGAAATACGCTCAAAAAATAAAGGTTTATTTGAAACCGAAATCACATGCAAAATACAATGAATTAGTTGACTATAAATATAAATTAATAAACAAAATTTTAAATGATGGATTACTTACTATAACTATATCAGGTGAAACTGATGCGTAAAGCTTTTTTATTATTAACAGTAGGTTCTAGTTTATTTATACCCTTAATTTCTTCAGTCAGCTGTTCAGAAGAAGATGAAAGTAAGTTTTTCACAAAAGAAGAAAAAAAGATAATATGAGGGGGTCAATATAAACCTGAAGAATTTTTTAATGAGTCTTATTCGCTGATAAGTGAAATTAATCAAACAAATGAACTTCAAACAGAAATTAAAAAGATTATTGAAAATATATCTATATATTTAAAGAATTTGTTGTTCTCAAATTCCAATGATAATAAAAATGAATCGTTGATCAATTTTGTCAATGAAAGAAATAAAATTCAATTTTTGATTTCATCAACATTAAATTCAATTGAAGAAAAATATGCGTTATTGAAACAATTAATAGATCCAAATACAGAAAAAGAGCAACCAAAATCTGAATACGAATCATTTAAAATTGAAAAGTTAAATGAACTAAAATCTAAATTATCTCAGTATATGGCTGAAACTAATTTTAATGAAACAATTTTAAACAATGGGTTGGATATAATTAAAAAAATAAGCAATGAAAAAACTCAAAAATATAACTTGAGCAGAAAATTTAAAATTAACTTAAAGTCTTTTAAGAATTTTTATAAAAATTTTGAATGAACATTCGGCAACTCTATATCTAAGTTTGAAAAAGATATTTTCCAAAACAGAAGTGATCAATTTTGATTTTCTGATATCTTATTAACAACATTAAACCATAAAGTTGTGAATAGAATATTTTCAGAAACCACAAATAGTAAAACAAAAGAAGAATTTGTTAAATTAGCAGGTAAATTTATAGATTTCTGAAAATTTAACTATGAAGAAGATAAATTTATTAGTGATCCTAATTTATTAAGATTAATTAAAAATGCAAATATTTGATCAATTAATTATTGAGACTCACTAAGCATAAGCAATGAATCAAGCAATAAGGTTGAAGTAGATTTAATAAACAATAAAAAATACTTTTTCGATCAATTGATTTTTAACAACTACAAATTCAATAAAAATGAAGCTATTCAAATAATTAAAAAAGTATTGGAACTTATGCCGTCTGAGAAAGAATTTGAAGTAGATTCTTCAGAAAAAGATGATCGAAATATATTCCCTGATTGGATAGTAGATAGAAGTGATATTTGAGTCAAAGAGTGAGCTACTACTAAATTTTGAAATTATTACAATAACATATATTTAAATGATATCTCTAGAAAATGAGAAGAATCAAATTTTTGATCTTTAAATACACTAAATACAAATGGTTTCAAAAATCCACAAAATAGAAAATCACAATTCTATAATAATGTAATGAACAAGCGTTTAGAAGATCTTAACCAAAATATCACAACCTTATCAATTGCGCTTGATTGATTTAATCCTGATGAAGATATTTTAATTTGGTATGACCCAGAGGATGGTATTGATAATTGGGTTGCTAATTCTAATATAAATCCATTTAATAATTTATATGTAAAAAATAATAAAGGTAATAAGGTTTTTATTAAAACTCCTAAAAATATTTATTCAACTTTTATGAATAAATTTTTGAGAATATGTCAGTTTATATTGAGGTTTTACTGAATGCTTCCTTCATCTATTTTGGATCTTGAAGGTTTAAGTCATTATGAAGAATTAATTGATTTAGCTAAAATACCAAAAGAATTACTTGAAAAGTCATCTGAAGATATGAAAGAAATATGAGCTGAAATACAGAGCAAACCAGACTTTACTAAGGAAGATATGGAATGATTTAAAATATCTTATTACTTATCTACTTATGGAGAAAATGTTGAATATTTAAAAGAACCAGGGTTGGAAGGTTTCAAAAGAAAAATAAGACAAGGCGACTATTCGCATTTGGGTAATTTATATAATATTTCATATTCATTTACAGAAGATGAAATAAATAATATCAAGCAAAGATATTTCTCGGCTGACGAAATGATGAATTCAAACAATAATAACAACGAATTCTATGAATTAATTGAGCAATTGCAACATATTAAAAATGTAATCGAGACAAGTAGGAACAACAAAAGTTCAAATCATAAGTTTTTCAAACATTTGAAAAATTATGCTGCTAAAAATATTAATTTTAATGAATGATTAAAATTAACAGAAAATCAAAACAATTATTTTAGTGATGATGTTAAATCTAAAACTAATTACCAAATCGATAGAACAATTGAATTTCTCAATGAATTAATCGGCATTCTTAAATATAATTAAAAAAATACAAGCAAATAATTACAGTTTCAGTTGTAATAATTGCTTGTGTTTTTATTTTAATCTCTTAAAGCTAGTGTTATTTGCTCATTTTCTATCTTGTATTCATACTTTTCTGAATCAATTTTGTACTCATATTCATCAAGTTCTGGGAACTTAATTCTAAGAATATACATAATAAGCTCATAAACCATTATCATAGCTCTAACATCATTTTCACAGTACTTTTTAAGTTCAGGAACAATATCGTTTTCTCAATGTGAATCACCAATTAGTTTTGCATGTCTAATTTGCGCTTTTTCCATTGCCATAGTACCTTTTTGAATAACTAATTCTGAATAAGGTGTAATCAATGTTTTGAGTTTTAAATTGTTATGTGTAATGTATTTTTCAACTTTCTTAATGCTACTAAATCTTAGTAGTTCATTAATATAACAAATTCTATCTAATGCAAATGTTTCAATATCACTATTAATTAATTTAACTAATTCTAATGTTTCATTACTTGTGTTTTCTTTAAATACAATGAAATATTTGTCTGAAATTAACCTAGATTTAAGCTCTGTTGATGTTGATTTAAAAATATCATTTAAGTCAATTGCTAAATTGTTGATTTCATTAATTGCCTGTTTGAAGTTAGCTAATGTTTCAAAATGTAAGTGAATTTGCTCTTGAATTTTTTCATTATTATTTTTGTATTCAATTTCAATTAAATTAAGAAGCTCTTTGTTTCTTGTATTTTCATATGTCTTGTTATATACAACGTAACCTTTAGCATCTTTATCGTGAATTATCTTAAACATATATATTGTTTTCGATAAATCAAAGTTTTTTGTGTCTATGACAAAGTTCTCTTTGTAAATTTCTTTACCATTTTGAGTTTTGATAACTGATACCTGGTTAACGATTTGCTGATATGATGATGTACCAGGGATAACTGGATAGATTGATGAAAAACCTTCATAGTCATATCAAACAATTACCGAATCTTTTAAGTGAATTTTAAAGATTTTATCAAGAGCCGCTTTAACATTTATTGCATTTATTTTTTCATATTTGTTAATTAGCTCAAGTACTTTATCTTCAGATTCTTTGACTATTCTACCAAATGAATAAGGTATAAAATCTTTTCCATAAAGATATGCTCTAATAACTAATTTATCAGGTGATTTGAATACATCTGTAGGTATATTAATAAGAGAACTGTTTGAAATCTGTGAGTTTTTGTATGCATTTATATAATCATTTAAACTATTCATTAATTCAAAATTATCTTCAGCATCTTTGCTAAAACAATATCTAAATAAGTTGTAATCAATATTAGATAATTCAGGTGCTAAATAATAAGAATTGATGATTTTGTCAATGTAACTATCAAATGGCTCATAGTAAACATATGATTCAGGTGAACTACCTCTCTTGTCTTTTGTAAGAAAAGCACCATTTGATTTTTCAATTAATGAATTAACTGATTTATAGATATCATGAGTTTCTTTTATTTGGTCTATAAATTCACTAAATGTCTCAATTACATTAGGTATTGCTACAAATTCTTCTAAATTAAGCCCTAAACTTCTATCGCAATAATATCCTCTTTTAGCACTCAAAATAAAGGAATTTGAATTTTTTGTAAAGTTATTTAAGTAGTCTTGTTCATTTCACGAATCATACAATGCAAGTGTTCCTGATTTTAACAATCCGTGTTCAATCAGGGTGAACAAATTATAAAAATCATCTTCACTCATTCAATCTAATTTATCAGATTTATTACTTGGTTTTGAAGGCGATTTTATCTTTGTCATTGCTGAAAAGACTTCATAAAAATCAATCTTTTCTTTTTGTGTTAATCCAAGTTTATTAACAAATGGATTAATAATAATTTCACTAATAGATTCAAGAGGAATATTTGCTTTATTTAGTACGTTGTAGTTATAAAAGTTTTTTTGATATAAATCTTTCTTAGTCTTATCGACATATGATAAACCTACATATTTTTTAAGTTGTTTATCATATATAAGTGCTGATGATGTTAAATAAAATACATCATTTTGATTCTCGATTTTATAAGCAAATGCAGGTTCAATAATTACTTTGATTTTGTCATCATTTAAGTAATTAAGAGTTTGTTGTAATTTGACTTCTAAATTATCAATTTGCTTAATATAACCGACTTCATTTGGTTTATAGTTGTTTTTATTTAAATATCAGTTGTATGCATCTAATTTAAATTGCAAGAATTCAGAAACGTTAACTTTAATAAATTCAACTTGTTCGCTGTTTCCTTGTTTTGCAAAAATTGAATCTAATTCGTGTAAGAAATTATTGCTTCAAACAAGTTTGTCTGAATTTGTATCTAGTTCCATTTGCAAGTTTTGCTGAGTCATAAATTCAGACACTTTATTTGCATCAATTGTATTTTCACTAGTTTCATCCTCATCATCATCTAATTCATCAATATTGCCAAATTTAATATTGCTCAAATAATCATCAATTGATACATTATATTTATCAAAATAAGCTGATTGTTTAATTCAATCAACTAAGTTATTTGAATGAAAAATAAGTAAAGGATTTTTGAAAAAAACCTTTAGAAAGTTGTTTGCAGTTATCTTAATAATATTTTTTTGCTCCATATTTACACCCTTTATTTTGATTATATCAAGTTGTCAATATTTGATTGCAACTTCTGTGTTTGAACCATAGGGATAAATAAAAATATCACCAGAAGAATCTCTGGTAATATTGAGTTATTTATCATTTTTTAAAGTATTCTTGAACTTTTTGATATTAAGAATATCCTTGAATTTGTTAAAGAAGTTTTGGAAGATTGAGAACACTTTTTTCTTAGTTTCATATCTATTTGATGAATTTGCTCCACGTGGAAATAATGGTGCTTTGATAGCTGAATCCAAGGCTTGTCCATCAAATTTTAAGCTTCCACTTTCAAGAGAGTTAAGAATATATTCTTTAGCTTGCTCAGCTTGAATGTTTTGGCTATTAATAATTGTGTTAATTTCTTGTCCAGCTCTTTGATGAACGAATTTTTCTCATTCTTCTCAAGTGTTGATTTCAATTTCATTTTCAGTAGCAGTCTTTGAAATATCTTGAATATTGTATTGGTCAATGAATTCTAAAATAAGATCCTTTTTGTTTCTGAGAGAAGTACTTGATTGTGCAAGTTTACCAACTTCTTTCTTAACTTTTTCAGTATCTGTTTTTTGAGCAAATCTAGTTGCAATTAATCTAATGATGTATTCGACATTAATTTCATCTTGTTGAACTAATTCGATTTCAAAGACAATATCATTGATGATATTTTCTTTGTAAACGTCATTCTTTTCTTTGTCCTTAAATTCATTTCAAATATTTAAGTAGTAAGATTGATAATCTTGCAAGTCTCTGTCAGGAATAATTTCATTAGCATCTTTTTGGAATTCATCAAACACCATTAATGTATTCTTACATTTTAAGATTTTTCCAAATAACTTAGCAAATTCTTTCTTCTTACTTTCAGGGAAGTATTCGATTCTGTGATCTAAATTATCAAGTGGGAATTTTTCTTTTATTTCATTAACATAGTCGATGTAACCTTTGACGTGCACACCTGTTTTCTCATTAGTTTCACCATTTAAGTAGAAGTTATAATCTCTAAATAAAGCTGTATTAGAAGCTTCTTTATCGTTAAGAGCAAATAATGCAATAGCATCTTGAACTTCTTTTCTTAAATCTCTAAAGCAAACTATGTTTCCACATACTTTAACAGAGTTTAAAATTCTGTTTGTTCTTGAAAATGCTTGAATTAAACGGTGATATTCAAGTTTTCTATCAACTCATAAAGTATTTAATGTAGGTGAGTCAAATCCAGTTAAGAACATATCAACAACTATTAAGATATCAATATCTTTGTTTTTCATTCTTAATGAAACATCTTTATAGTAGTTAGCAAACCCTTCGGCACCATCTAATGAGAAGTTAGTTTTGAACATTTGATTATAATCAACCATAGCTTGTGCTAAGAATTCTTTATCAGTTGAATCATAAGTTACATTTGTAGGGATATCAATATCTTCTTCCTCAAAAACTCCTGATTCAGGATCTGGATTAGGTGCATATGTGAATATTGTCGCAATTCTTAAATTTCTATGTTGATCTGCTAATTGTTTTTTGAATTCAAGGTAGTATTTTTTAGCCATCAAGATATTTTCAACTGTAAAAATAGAGTTGAAACCTTGAAGGTTTGTATCAACTTTTAATTCTTTAGCAGTGTTATCCTTGCTTTTAACCATCTCATCATAGTTAACTAATTTAGAAAATGAGTAACCATCTTTTGCTCTGGTTTTTCTATCAAAGTTTTCAAGAATGTACTGAACATTCATTGCGACTCTTTTGTCTGATTCCTTGATACTTTTCTTATCGATTCCATATATTTTCTTATCTTCAATACCAGAAGCAGATTTAAATGTATTCAAGAAATCAACTTTAAATTTAAGAACATTATGGTCTCTAATACCATCTAAAATTGTGTAAGTATGAAGTTGGTCTTTGAATATATCAGTTGTTAGCATTTGTCCATTTGTTGTATTTGCGTTTTCAACAAATATAGGCGTTCCAGTAAATCCAAATAAGAAGTATTTTTTGAACTTGTTAACAATTCTTTTATGCATCTTACCGAATTGTGAACGGTGGCATTCATCAAAGATGAAGACAACTTTTTTATCATATATAGTTGATTTAGGTGTTTTTTCAATAAATTTTGAAAGTTTTTGAATTGTTGTGACTAAGATTTTAGACCTTTCATCTTCAACAGTTTCATTTTCAAGCACTTGACTTAAAATGTTTGTCGATTGTACACCTTTAACACTTCCTTTTTCAAAACGGTTATATTCATTAATTGTTTGGAAGTCTAAGTCTCTTCTGTCTACAACAAAGATAACTTTTTCAATGTCATCTAATTCTTTTGCTAATTCAGCGGTCTTAAATGATGTAAGTGTCTTACCTGAACCGGTAGTATGTCACACATATCCAGTTGCATCTTTTTTACCTCAGTTTCCTAATGAAGACATCATTTTAATTTTTGAAATGATTGCTTCAGTAGCTGCAATTTGATATGGACGCATTACTAATAGTTGCTTATTTGAATCAAAGACACAATATTTAGTAAGAATATTTAATAATGTGTGTCTTGAAAAGAATGTTCTAGTAAAGTCAATAAGATCAGTTATTTTTCTATTCTTACCATCTGCTCAATATGATGTATATTGGAATGATTGTTTACTTTTCTTAACAGCTGAACCAGATTTATTTGATGAAGTTTTTAAATCCCTAGTTGTATTTGAGTAGTATTTTGTTTCAGTCCCATTACTAATGACAAAGATTTGAATAAATTCAAAGAAACCTTCATCAGATCAGAAGCTTTCACTTTGGTATCTTTCAATTTGATTGAAAGCTTCTCTGATGTCTACACCTCTTCTCTTTAGTTCAACGTGAACTAAAGGAAGACCATTTACTAAAATAGTTACATCATATCTATTTTTGTATTTACCATGGTCAGCTTCATATTGATTAATTACTTGAAGTATGTTGCTTTGTGGATTTTTAAAGTCAATTAATCTAATGTTTTTAGTTTGAGATTCACCATTAGATAATTCTCTTTTAAGAGGGATAATGTTATTTTTTTGAATAATTTCAGTTTTTTCTTTAATACCTTTACCTTCTCCTGAAACTTCAGAAAGAATATGTCTTCATTCACTATCTGTAAAAGTAACTTGATTTAATCTTTCAATTTGATTTCTAAAGTTATTTTTAAGTTCTTCTGAATTTTTGATTTGAATATACTCATAACCTTGACTAGTTAGAAGATTAATAAACTCTTTTTCTAAATCGGCTTCTGACTGATAATTTGTAGGTCTTTGTCTTTGTTTTTCAAAATCAAACTCAGCAATAACTGTGTTTTCAGGAGTATGTAATATTGCGTGATTTTCTTTTGCCATAGTAAATCCACCTTTATTTGTTGTTATATGTTGCTTATATTAGTTTTATACAGCTTGGATATAGGTATTAAAGCGTTAATTATTTTTATCTGATAATTTATCAAATATTAAATTTCTATAATATTCATATTGTTGTTGTCTTCTTGCTTCTTCAGCCGGAAGACCTATTTTTAAATTGTTGCACATAGTGTCAAAAGTATCTAGAATCTCAACTATTTTGTTTTGAGTTTCTAGTGATGGTAAAATACATTCTATATCACTAAAATCACTGATTGATAAGAAGGGTTGACTACCCTTTTGGTATTGGTGTAGCTTCATAGAAGATAATAAATAATATATAAATTTGTCATTAGTAATATTTTTTAAGCCCTTAATGATTGTTCCATTATATGTAACAAAATGTTTTCCATCTCCTCAAATAACATTACCTACACTACCTATATGACCTACAATTGCAGAATTTTCATTATTATATTCATCAAAATAAGAAACAATACCATTAGCACCATAAACAGGATAAATTCCGTTTTCTGTGGATGGAATATTGTTTCCCTTTCCATATTTCATTGTCACAAAGTACTTTAACTTAATTTTTATAGTTCCGAATATATATTGAATTAACTTAATTAAACCTGTGGTTAAGTTATCTTCTCTCTCTCTCTCTCTCTCATTAATTTTTCAAATGAGTTAGTTTCAAGATATTCAAAGATTGAATTTCTATAAAATTCGTATTGTTGTTGTCTTTTTATTTCTTCTGCAGGAAGACCAATTTTAAGGTCTTTACAAATTGATTCAAAATTTTCTAGTGTATTAACTATTTTATTTTGTATTTCCAGAGAAGGAACCTTTACTTCAATATCAAAGATATCTGAAGTATTTATATTTGGTTGTGAAGATTTTAAGTAAAACTGTTTAATTCAATTAGGGATTATTTTATTTAGATAAAAGTAAATGAATTTTAGATTAATAATATCTAATTGGGTTTCGATTTTTCCAACCCTTTGATTTATATAGCAGTTTAATTCTTCGCTTGAAAAATAAGTTTTACCAATTGTGTTTCCTGACATAGCTATTAATATGCAATTTTTATTAACTTTGTATTTAGATAAATCATTGTTAGGATATGAACTAAAATTAAATTTTTCAGCATTATTAATGTTTAAATTGTTGTTTTTGTCAATGTTTGCTATTTTTATGATTGATGCTGCAGGTTTGCTATCATCAAAATTTGCATTTGTTAGGAAGTTAAATCCATTTGTAAATTGAATTAGTTTAGATAATTTTAATGAAATAGTTTGATCAAAAATATATTGAATTAACTTAATTAATCCTGTGGTTAAGTTATCTTCTCTCTCTCTCTCTCTCATTAATTTTTCAAATGAGTTAGTTTCAAGATATTCAAAGATAGAGTTTCTATAAAATTCGTATTGTTGTTGTCTTTTTATTTCTTCTGCAGGAAGACCGATTTTAAGATTTTTACAAATTGATTCGAAGTTGTCTAATACATCAGTAATTTTATTTTGAATATCGATTGAAGGGATTGTTATGTCAATTTCTAGAATTTCAGGCATATATGGCATCAATATACCTGCTCCTCTATATGCTTTAGATATAAGATTTTCTTTAGATTTTAGAAAGTAAAATAAATATTTATTTGATAAAACATTTTTATCATATGATGATGCTATTATATTCCCTACGTTTATAAATTTACCATTTCAATATTGAATATAAGGATTTCCACCTCTTGGAATATAAACAATTTCATCGTCATGGATTTCTCCGTTTCATTTTTCAGTTGAAGTAAAAATATTTGATGGTGATGTTGTTAATAATTTTATATTTCCATTATCAACAATTAAATCTTTAGCTTCACTCGCAGAAATATACTGATATTTTGAAATATTTTTTGTTTGTTTATCTTTATCAAAATCATTGAAAATTCTATTTCAAACAGTGACTTCTCAAAGTTTTTTAGTTACACTACCAATTTCTTTTTCTTGATTTGAAAGCAATGAATTTCTGTAGTATTCATACTGTGTGGATCTAGCTTTCAGCTCCGCTTTCAGCTCCGCTGAATATTCGCTAAATTTGTCAAGAATTTCAACTATTTTGTTTTGGACTTGCAAACTAGGCACTATAACTTTAATTCTTTTAGCTGAGTTTAAAGTTAGTTTTGCTCTATTACCAGGTGTGACAAATGATTGTATATTGAAATTAGAAAGATAAAAATATAGATATCTTAAATTTAACTCATTTACATCTTTTTCTTTTATTATATGAGCATGGTTATTAACCCAAAACTTTCCTGAGACAAATTGTAAATAAGGAGTACCATCTTTTTTTACAACACTTCCATCTTCGCCTATCAAAATATAAGTGCCATCAAAAATATAATCATTTACATAATCTTGAATACCATTAGCGCCATAATAAGGGAAGTTACCCTTTATTCTATTTTCACTTGAGATTGGAATTCTTTTGTTGTTTTCAAAAACAACTATTTCTTCAAGTGTTTTGTGTTTTATTGAATCATTATTTATTGTTTCTTTTTGAAGTAATTCTCTAAATAATTTCATTATTCTTCACCTTCAAGTTCAGCAATGATTTTATCGATTTCGCTACGTAAAACAGCTTGACGAGCAACAATTTCTTTAAGTTCTGCGTTAAGTTTCTTAATATCAATAACTTCTCTTGTATCTTCTTTTTCAACATAAGTATTTACAGAAAGGCTGTAATTATTGTTAGCTATATCTTCAGTTCTAACAATTTTAAGGACATTTATTTTATCTTCGTCTGAATTGTATAAGTTAATGATGTTTTGAATGTTTTCGTCAGTTAACTTGTTGTTATTTGCAATTTTAATGAACTCCTTACTTGCGTCAATGAATTTAACTTCATTGCTTGTTTTATTTTTCTTAATTACAAGGATACAAGTTGAAATACTTGTTCCATAGAATAAGTTGTCTGGCAATTGAATAATTGCATCAACAAAGTTGTTATCTACAAAGTATTTTCTGATTTTAGCTTCGGCTCCGGCACGATACATAATTCCAGGGAAACAAACAATTGCAGCTGTACCATCTGCCGAAAGTTTGTGAAGTGCGTGTTGGACGAATGCTCAGTCAGCTTTAGATTTAGGAGCTAACACACCAGCTGGCGCAAATCTAGGATCGGCAATTAATGTTGCATTAGCATCGCCTTCCCATTTAATTGAGTAAGGTGGATTAGAAACGATTACATCAAATGGTTCTTCCTCATCTAAACCAGGATGAGTTAATGTGTCATCACAAATGATTTTAAACTTACTGTAGTTAATATCGTGTAAGAACATATTGATTCTACATAAGTTATAAGTAGAAACATTAATTTCTTGTCCATAAAGACCTTCTTTAATGTTGTTTTTCCCGAGCACTTTAACTGATTGAAGTAATAGAGAACCACTACCAGCACACATATCATAAACTTTTCTAACTTCAGTTCTATTTCCAAGAGCAAGTTTGAAAAGTAATTTACTTACTTCTTGTGGAGTAAAAAATTCACCACCTGATTTACCTGCGTTTTGTGCATACATAGAAATTAAAAACTCATATGCATCACCAAATAAGTCAATAGTGTTGTCTTCAAATTTTCCAAGTTCCATTTTCTTAATACCTGTAAGAAGTGCTCTTAATGTAGCGTTACGTTTTGGAACTGTATTTCCTAATTTGTTGCTGTTAACATCAAAATCTTGGAAAAGACCTTTAAGGTCTCCTTCGCTTGAACGACCTTTTGCAGAGTTTTCAATGTTTTTAAAGATGTTTTCAAGTGTTTCATTTAAGTTTTCATCATTAGCAGCATTAACTTCAACATTTGTGAAAAGTTCTGATGGGTAAATGAAAAACCCTTTTGCAGAAATGATAGCTTCCTTGATGCTATTGGTAATTTCGTCATCACTTAAAGCTTCATAATTAAACTCTAAATCACCACTTTCGTGTTGAATGCTATTTACATATCTTGTGATACTTTCTGAAATAAAACGATAAAAAAGTGTTCCAAGTACATAGTTTTTAAATTCTCAGCCGTCAACTTGACTTCTTAATTGGTCAGCTATATTTCAAATTGTTTTATGTAATTCAGCTCTTTGTGTTTCTTTTGTGTTGTCCATAAGTTCCTTTCGATTTAAGACCTCTTTATAGTTATTTTCAATTATATATTATATTAAAATATTTTATATTTTAATGCTGGATATACGTTATTGTGGTGTTATTTTTTTATTTAAAAAAATATTCAACACTTAGTCAGTTCATATAACTATTTTTTATAATAAATCGATAACCTTCGTTACCTATACCTATTCTAAAAAACAAAAAATAAACAGAATTACAAAAAATATAAGAGAAATTGTTATTGCTTAAAAATAAAAAATATATTTTCTGATTAAAATTAATTTCTTAATTAAATATGTTATGCACTACTAATTTAACATTATCATAGTAAGTGTTAGAATGAAATGTTTTATTCAAAATTATCGAATTTGTATTAAAAGCGATTTAGTATGTAGCATAAAAAAGATATAAAAAAAGCTATGTTTCCGTAACATAGCAAACAATATATCCTGTGCACTCGCCTGTGTATGTAAACTATCAACCATACAAGTGACTCAAGTTTTCAAGCCTTTTGAACAAAATGTCATTTTTATTATATCACCATAAAATTATTTATTAATGTATATTTAGATAATCTTGATAGTAAATACAAGTTATTATCATCCTAGCTTTTGCTTTTTTCTCTGTTGAATAATTCACCTATTTCAAATAAAGCTTCAGAAAGTGTTAATTCACTATTGTTATTATCATCTTTATTTTTTCTTAAAAGCGGTATGCTTATAAAATCTTCAGGTTTATCAAAGTGTCTATTAATTTCTTCAGAAGATATTTTAGTTGAGTCATTAGCAAAGGTAAAACCTGCTTTTTTCAATGAAAGGCCAAAAAAGATTCTATATGGTAATTTGTATTTTCTAATAACGTAATCTATATTTAGATTTTTTGAAAATTCTGACATTACATCTTTGTCAGGATAAAAGAATATATTGGATAAGTAATGCAATTTATCATAAATTCTTTTAAAAGTATTATCTACAGTAATGTCATTAAAATTCTCAATAATAGTCCCTTCATCTGTAATATCTCTTATAGAATGGATAATTGTACTTTTTAATTTATTCTCATTTGGATCTTTATATACTTCCTGTAAGGTATATTGATTTTTATTTAATGCTATTTGAGACATTATTTTATTTATCACAACCCATGATACTTTTCTATTCAAATCAAATTGATTTTTCATATAGATTTCTTTGAATAATTTTTTATCCATAATTTGAATAGAAGTTGTATCAACATATGAATCGTATTTTAATCCTGTATTTTTATCAATTGCTTGTATTAATACTTCTCCTAATTTAGGAACTTTATAGAAGAAAGGAGATTTTCATATATCAATTTTTGGTTGATTTTTCTTTTTCTTAATTGCAGTTCTTAAATTTAAATAACAAACTTTATGACCTATATAGAATGCTATAATGGGTCTGTTATTACTTCTTCATTCATCTTTATTATTTTTTTGAAAATTTGCTCTTACTTCAATAGTGCCATAGTGATTTTCATCATTATCATATGGAGATATTAAATTACCTTTATTATCAAAACAAGAACTAGGATTTTGTTTATTGAATTTTGTTCTTTTTTTATTTCTGAAGATTAACATATAAAAATTATAATAAAAAAGCCATGTTTTCATCTAGAAAACACGCCCATACTATTCTGTTTCTGCGCACGGTCACCTGATATATAAACTATCAGCTCTACAAGCGACTCAAGCTTTCAAGTGTCTCATATATCAAATGTTAATTATATTATAACAACTTTTTACAATTTTTCTGAAAAAATTTATAAAAATTTATATTTTTTTAAAATCTGATATCAAAATATTTTAAAAATAATTATATTATTATTTCTATTATTCTTGATTTAGGATTATTATAGCCAAAAATTAATTTTTTATCCTTTTTATTTTAATGTTTCTCTAACCAAAAAAGTATAAAAAAATTACCAACTAAGTTGAAAATTCAATATTTTTGCCAATTAGAATCCATAAAATTTTAGTGTGTGGATTTTGATATCTTACTAAAACTTAATTTATGGATTTTTCTATTATTTTATTAACTTATTTCACCAATTTTAGCAACCTAAAAAAATATTGTAAAAAAGGTGATATAACTTTCTAAAAGTATTAAAATAGAAACATGCTACCAATTAAAAAGGCTATAAAAAAAATGACATATATGCAAATGCATACTTTTATATTTGCAATCTTTTTTTTATTAATTTCTGTAGTGTTTTTATCTCTTATAGGAATTAATCGTGGTCTATTTTTTGGGTATGCATTAGGTGGTCTACTAATTTATTTTTTATTTAAATTAAACTGACTTTTTGCGTATTTATTTCTAAGAAATAAAAAAACAAAATTGTATGCTTTATCGATTTTAAAATCAGTTTTATTTTTCTTAATTTTAGGTGCGATCGTGTACTTAATGTTTTTTATTAATACAGAGTACCTAAAACAAATGCAGATTACCGAATATTCAGTATTGCAAGTATTAGATCAGCCATTTAATTTCTTTGCATTTGCTGGAGGAATATTAACTAATGTTTTTGTGATTATCATCACAGAAATAGTTAATAAAAAAATAAGAAACTAAAAAGAAAGGAGATGAGCAGGATGGATACATTTTTAAAAGGTCTTTGAGTTTGAAATCAACCACAAATGTTATCGCTTGTAGTTACTGTTTTTATAGTGCTAATTATTTGTTTAGTTGTCTATTTCAAAGTATCAAAAATTAAACCAAATGAAGCTCCGAAAGGTGTAGCACTCATTGCTGAAGGTTATGTTAAGTTCATTGACAAAACTTTTGATGATGCAACTGGTGGAACACAAGTGCAAAATTCAAGATACTATATTTTGACTTTAGCTACTTTTATTCTAATCGGTAACCTTACAGCTGTCTTTGGTTTAGAACCAATCGTAACATCTTATTCAGTTCCGTTAACATTAGCTTTAATGAGCTGACTTGGTATCTTTGTTTGTGGTGCAGTATACCGTAAGTGAAGATATCTAAAATCATTTATCAACCCACTTGATTTACCTGGTAAAGTATCTCCTCTTATTTCTCTTAGTTTTCGTATTTATGGAAATGTTATAGGAGGATCTACAGTTATTTTCTTATTTTATTCATTCTGTGGGTGAATATGGACAAAAGTAACAGGGTCAAGTAATCAACAATTCTTCTTTGGATTGATTTTATCACCTGCATTACACTTTTATTTTGACTTATTCGGCTCTACTTTACAAGCTTACATATTTTCACTTTTAACACTTGTATACTGAACTATTGAGTCAACTGCAGAAGAAGTTAAGCCTAAAAAACTTAAAAAAGGTAAATCAAAAATTGTAAGAAGTAACAAAAACCTTAATTCACAATTATCACAAGCAATTTATTAAATAGAAAAGAGGATTAATTATGATTGAAACAGTAACAAAATTTTTAGAAGAAACTGCAAACAACACTACTCAAGCAGCTGCACAAAATGGTGGAGACATCAAATCAGGTCTTGTTGCTATTGGTGCAGGATTAGCTGCAATCGGTGTTTTAGGAACAGGTATCGGACAAGGTTATGCTGCTGGTAAAGCTGCAGAAGCTGTTGGAAGAAATCCTGAAGCAGAATCAAAAATCCGTTTAATGTTAATTATCGGTGTTGGTATTGCTGAAACAGCTGCTATTTATGCATTTATTATTGCTTTATTATTAATGTTCATTAAATAATAACTATGGTTCAAAATTTAATTTATCTTAAGCAAGAATCATTGAATCAACAAGTCCAAGAAAAATTCAACGGACTATTTCCGAGTGTTCCAATGATGATTGCTACTATCATCGCTTTTTTAATTGTGTTTTTATTACTTACATATCTTTTATATAAACCAGTTAAAAAGATGATGAAAAATAGAACAAATTTCATCCAAGAAAATATCAACAGTGCTATTAAACAAAAAGAAGACAGCTTACAAGTTTTAAACGATGCAAACGAAAAACTTAAAGAAGCTCACAAGCAAGCAGATAGCATTGTTAACAAAGCAAAAATAAAAGCTGGTGAAGTTTCTAAAACTTATATTGACAAAGCAAAAGCTGAATCATATAGATTACTTGAAGAAACTAACCAAGATATAGCGTTGCAAAAGAAAGAATTTGATGCTAATGCTAAAAAATATGTAATCCAAGTAGCTACAGAATTAGCAGAGAAAATCTTACGTAAAGAAATTTCTCCACAAACTCAAGATGAAATTATTAAAAACTATCTTGAATCAAGTGAGTAATTAACTTTTACAGCTATATAACTACTATAAAAGTAAAATAGCAAAACTTTTAAGATTTTATTATGTACAAAAAAAGAAATACATCTGCATATGCAGTAGCAATTTATGACTTGGTCAAAAAACAAGATAAATTTAAATTAATTCAACCTCAATTTGAGGCTGTTAAAGATTTAATTGACACAATTCCAGGCTTTATCGAATATTTAGGAAATGACTTAATTCCTGAAGCTGAAAGATTCAAAACAATCGATATGGCTTTTGATAAAAATCAGTTTGACTATATTGTAATTAACTCAATTAAAGTTATAGTTCAAAGAAAAATGGTGTCTCAATTAAAAAACATAATCATTGAATATTTAAAGTTATCAAATGATGCATTAAGAATTCGTTATGTATTAGTTGAATCAGCTTTCCCATTAAGTGATGAGCAACTTCAACAAATCAATGACAAACTTCAAAAAGTTACAAGACGTACAATCGAAATTCACAATGTAATTAACCCAAATATTATTAGTGGATTTAGAATTGTTTCTAAAACTGAAGTTATTGAAATGAACATACTACATGACTTAAACAAAATCAAAAACGAAATTATTTTTAAACAAAAAGAAAAGGAGGTGTAATTTATGGCTATCAAATTAGATGATATTTCTGCAATCATTAAAGAAAGAATTCAAAACATTGGTAAAGTAGCTGACAGATCAGAAATTGGTCAAGTTATTTCAATTGGTGATGGTATTGCTGTTGTATCAGGTCTTCAAAAGGTTAAAAACGCAGAAATCGTAGTTTTTGACAACGGTGTTTATGGACTTACTTTAAACCTTGAAGAAGAAACAGTTGGAGTTGCTTTATTTGGTGATGCTAACTCTGTTTCTGAAGGAGTCATTGTTAAAAGAACAGGTCAAGTTATTGACGTAAATGTTGGTGATGCTCTTTTAGGTAGAGTTGTTAACGCTCTTGGAGAACCAATTGATGGCAAAGGTAAAATTCAAGGAACAATTAAAAGTGAAATCTTCAAAATTGCTCCTGGTGTTATGACTAGAGAAGAAGTTAACCAACCACTTGAAACAGGTATTATTGCAATTGACTCAATGATTCCAATCGGTAAAGGTCAAAGAGAGCTTATTATCGGTGACCGTCAAACTGGTAAAACAGCTATGGCTATTGATGCTATCATCAACCAAAAAGGTAAAAACGTTAAGTGTGTTTACGTAGCAATTGGACAAAAGAACTCAACAGTTGCGCAAATTGTTAACAAACTTAATGAATTTGGTGCACTTGATTACACAGCAGTAGTTGTTGCAGGAGCTTCAGAATTAGCTCCACAACAATACATTGCTCCATATACAGGAGTTACTATTGCAGAATACTGAATGTCTCAAGGACAAGACGTATTAATTGTTTATGATGATTTATCAAAACACGCAGTTGCATATAGAACGCTTTCACTTCTTTTAAGAAGACCACCTGGTCGTGAAGCTTACCCTGGAGACGTTTTCTACTTGCACTCTCAACTTTTAGAGCGTGCAGCTAGACTTAACAAAGAAAATGGTGGAGGTTCAATTACTGCTCTTCCAATTATTGAAACTCAACAAGGGGATATTTCAGCTTACATTCCAACTAACGTAATTTCAATTACAGATGGTCAAATTTTCACAAAAGAATCACTATTTAACTCAGGACAAAGACCTGCTGTTGATATCGGTTTCTCAGTTTCTCGTGTTGGTTCAGCTGTGCAAATTAAAGCTATGAAACAAGTTGTTGGTTCACTTAAACTTGAACTTGCTCAATACAACGAAATGTTAGCTTTTGCTCAATTTGGTTCTGACCTTGATGAGTCAACTAAATCAATTTTAGAACACGGTGCTAAAGTATATGAACTTTTAAAACAAGAACAATACTTTGCGATTCCACAAGTTACACAAGCTATTATTCTTTTAGGAGTTAAAGAAAGAATTATTAACCCACTTCCAAAAGAATACATTAAAGAATACAGAGACAACGTTATTGCATTTGTAAACAAAACAGCTGAAGGTATGGAACTTTTCTCAAACATTGCTTCAAAAGGTTTATTCACACCTGAAGACTACCAAACAACAGAAAAAGTATTAGTTAAGATAGTACAAAACATCATCGCTACAATTCCTAACTATGATCCTAAGTTGCATAAAGCATTTCCTAAAAAATACAATGACTTACTTAAATAATTAAAATGGCAAACTTAAATTCAATTAAAAATAGAATTAATGTAATTAACAATACCAAAAAGATTACTAATGCTATGCAATTAGTATCAACTGCTAAATTACGTAGAATTAGAACTGAATTTGAAAGTATTGAAACATATTTAAATTCACTAAACGAAATGTTTAGAGAATTAGCATCACACGTTGAACCGAGAGAGTTTTACTCAATTTTCCCTAAAAACACTAATGTTGATTCTGATTTACACATCATCATCACATCTGATTTAGGATTATGCGGTTCATACAATACTAATATTGTTAAATTACTTAAAGAAACTCTTAAACCAAGCGACAAAATCATTGTGCTCGGAGGAAAAGGACTTGCTCTATTGCATTCATTTAAATATGATGAACAAGTCATTTCTAAATACACAGAACTAGGAGATAAAATCTCTTATGAACTTGGTTCTGTTGTATCTAAAAAAGCTTTTGAAGAATATTCAAACAAAAGAGTTGCTAACATTTACATCTATTACACAGAATTTATTAACAACATTACACAGGAAGCTAAAAAACTTAAACTTTTCCCACTAGACATTGAATCTGAAAATGCTAGTGTGCAAGCTAGAAACACAATTGAATTTGAACCTAACTCAGAAGTGGTGCTTAAAAACTCAATTCCACTTTACTTAGCAAGTATGGTTTATGGACTTGCTACAGGTTCAAAAGTTTCAGAAATCGCTTCAAGACGTAATGCTATGGAAAATGCTACAAATAATGCAACAGACTTAGTTGATGAGTTAAGATTACAATTTAACAGAAAACGTCAAGGTAACATAACTCAAGAAATCAATGAAATTGTAGCTGGTGCAGATGCTACTTAATTAAAATAAGGAGGAATGAATGGTAAAAAACAAAGGAATTATCGTTCAAATCTTAGGTCCAGTTGTGGACGTTAGATTTGAAGAAGGAAAATTACCTCACTTACTTAATGCTGTTGAATTAGAACATGATGGAAAAGTTTACACATTCGAAGTTGCTCAACACATTGGGGATGATACAGCTCGTACAATCTCAATGGTTTCTACAAATGGACTTCAAAGAGGAATGGTTGTAACTGACACAGGTGCACCAATTTCTGTACCTGTAGGAAACGTTGTTTTAGGTAGAATGTTTGACGTTTTAGGGAACCCAATTGACAACTTGCCTTTACCAAAAGACATTGAAAGAGATCCTATCCACGCACTAGCACCTTCTTATGAAGAACAAAAAAGTTCATCAGAAGTGCTTGAAACTGGAATTAAAGTTATTGACCTGCTTATTCCTTATGCAAAGGGTGGAAAAATTGGTCTTTTTGGTGGAGCTGGAGTTGGTAAAACAGTTCTTGTTCAAGAACTTATTAACAACATAGCTACAGAGCACAATGGACTTTCAGTATTTGCTGGAGTTGGAGAAAGAACACGTGAAGGAAATGACCTTTACTATGAAATGAAAGCTGCAGGAGTTTTAGATAAAACTGCACTTGTATTTGGACAAATGAACGAACCACCTGGGGCACGTATGAGAGTCGCTCTTACAGGTCTTACAATGGCTGAATACTTTAGAGATAAACAAAATCAAGACGTACTTTTATTCGTTGACAACATCTTTAGATTTACACAAGCTGGTTCAGAGGTTTCTGCTCTTTTAGGACGTATGCCATCAGCTGTTGGTTACCAACCGACACTTGCTACAGAAATGGGTGCTCTTCAAGAAAGAATTACTTCAACACGTAGAGGTTCAATTACATCAGTTCAAGCTGTTTATGTGCCTGCTGATGACTTAACTGATCCAGCACCTGCTACAACTTTCACTCACTTAGATGCTAAAACAGTTCTTGACCGTGGAACAGCAGCACTTGGAATTTATCCAGCTATTGACCCACTTAACTCTTCATCAAGATTACTTGATCCATTAATTGTTGGATATGAACACTACGAAACAGCTCAAGAAGTTGTTGCAATCTTACAAAGATTTAAAGAACTTCAAGATATTATTGCGATCTTAGGGATGGGTGAATTATCTGAAGAAGATAAGAAAATTGTTAACAGAGCAAGAAGAATTAGACAATTCTTATCTCAACCTTTCACAGTTGCTGAAAAATTCAGTGGTATTAAAGGTAGATATGTTCCATTATCTGAAACAATTAGAAGTTTCAAAGTTATTCTTTCAGGTGAATTAGATAACCTTCCAGAAGAAATGTTCAGATATGCTGGAAGCATTGATGATGTTATTGAACGTTACAAAAAATATCAAGAAGAAAATAACATTTCAACTGAATCATCAACAGATAAAAAATAATGAATAATACAACTCATTTATTAATCACAGTACCATCAGGTGTATTTTATGAAGGTGATGTAAACATTGTTACATTAAAAACAGCATCAGGTTACATCGGGCTTCAAGCTAATAGAACACCACTTTTCTCAAACATTGAAATTTGCAACTTATCAATCAAACCTGAAAATGGTGAAGAAATTCGTTGCTACATCGGTGGTGGTCTTGTATATGCTGATGAGAAAAAAGTATCAATCATAACAGATGATATTATCAATGTTAAAAACATTGATGTCCAAAGAGCGCTTCGTGACCGTGATAAACTTATTAAACAAATCGAAGAGGCTTCACACAATGATTCAGTAAACAAAACAAAATTAGAGTCTAAACTTAAAAAAGCTCTTTTTAAAATTGATGCATACAATTTATTCAATAAATAATATTTGCAACCTTTTTAGGTTGCTTTTATTATGAGCTTGATGTAAAAAAAAGGAAAACAAAAAAAGTTGCTATTAACAACTTTTTTTCATATGGGGCGAACGACGGGATTCGAACCCGCGCATGATGGGACCACAACCCACTGTGTTAACCACTTCACCACGTTCGCCATAAGTAAAACTATTATACCACTATTTTAAGCATCTAGTAAACAATTTAATTAATTTTTAGACCTTGTTTTAAGGTGTTAAAATCTATTTTCAACATTATAAAAATGATATAAAATTTATTTTATTTAAGGAGTATATTATTATGACTGAAAGAGATAAATACATAGACTTATTAGTAAAAATTGTTGATGCATTCGGTGGGCTTGACAATATTACTTCATTCAATAATTCAGCATCACAATTAAGATATGATGTTAAAAATGTTTCATTAGTTTCAAAAGCAGAATTTGAACAATTAGGTGCTACATCAGTTAAAATTTTCGAAGCACAAAAACACGTTCAAGTTGAACTACCAAATGCAGAAGCTTTAAATGCACTTATCAAAATTAACAAAGACTTAATTTCATCAATGTGTAAATCAGTTGAAGTTTCAACTGTTTCAACATCAAATAATGCAACAGCATCTACTCAAGCAGTTTCAGAATTAGAAATCTTAGCACCTGCTTCAGGACAAATTGTTTCACTTGAATCATTAAATGATGGTGTATTTTCAAATGATTTAGTTGGAAAAGGATTTGCAATCAAATTAGATGGAACATCAGGTAAAATTGTTGCTCCATTTGATGGAAAAATAACAATGCAACCAGCAAGCAAATCACAAGTTATCTTATCTAACACATCATTAGGTGTTGAAGCTGTTATTGTTTTTGGTTTAAACTCATACAAATTAGATGGAATTGGTATGGACGCTAAAGTTTCATTAAACCAAGAAGTTAAATCTGGAGATGAATTAATCGTTTTAGATTTAAACAGATTCAAAGCAGAAAATATTGATCAAGAAATTATTTTTGCATTAACAACTGATTCAAAATTACAAAACTTTAAAAACTTAGAACACAAAAACATCAAACATTCAGAAGTTATTGGTAAATTAGTTTAATCTTTAGATTAAACTGAGTTGTAAATCAGAGCAGAAAAAATCTGTTCTTTTTTTATTAAAAAAATATTTTTTTGGTGATATATATTCCAAAAAAGTTTTAAAATAAAAGTACCTCATTATTTTGATATTTAATGAGGTAACCTGGAATTAGAAAATATAAACTCTTTGATAGCATCTCTTTTTCCGGGACACAAGCACCATTTAAATGGTGCTTTTTTTGTATTACAATTTTATATTATGAGTAAAAGTAAGAATACCAAAGGACATAGATGATTTAGTCACACAGAATTATTGACAGGTTTTATAGATCTAAAAACACGAGAAATTCACAAAGTCTTAATTTCAAATTCACTTTTAAAAAAGTTTGCTGATTCAAATTCAAATATTGAGGATAATTTTTCATCATTTTCTGATAGTGATTTTACTAATAAGAAAATTTTTGAGAATGTTCAAGAATTATTCAATAGCAAGCAGACTGAAGTGGATTTTTCGACTTTGTATCGAAACTCAAATAATGAAGAAAAAACTAAATATGAAATATATACTGATGCCATTGAAAAATTAGCTATTGAAAAAATAACCGATGATACAAAAGCAGCAAATTTTAAAGGTAAAATGCCGGAATACTTATTTAAAGCAATATGTTTCACAGATTCCAAAGTAAAGAATCGAGAAAAGTTTAATATTGATGACATATTGAAAAAAGATGAGGAATTTATAAAAAATAAAAAGGTTACTGAGTTTTTGAAAAAATTCTTTGAAAAGGGAAAAGATAACTTTGCAAATTATCCTGCTAAAAATCATAAATATTTCAATTGTGAAAAATTTGAACCAGATAATCCTGTATTATGATTTGTATATTACTTCTTGAAACTAATATTTCGCGATGAATCACTTCTGAAAATATTTAATGAGAGTGAGAAGCAAAGATTATGATGATATATTATTTGTGGCAACAAAACAGAAGATTATCCTAATTCACTTACATTTATTCTTGCAAATTACTATCATTTTTATGCTGAAACATCTTTATATCTTAAGGAATTAGAAATTTCTGATTTTAATCACATAGACTCAACTGAAGGAACATTTTCAGATAAAAAGTTTATGGTTGATTTAGATAACGTAAATATATTAAAGCCATTTATTTATGATTTCAAGACGTATTCTGATTCTAACTATCTAAAAAGTGACCGAAATATTCATCAATTATGTTGGTATATTTACATTCTTATTAATAATAGAACCAACAAAAATAATGAATATAACTCATTAATTGAAAGTATTGAATTTAAACCTGAGAAACCTACTGAAACAAATGTTATTGTTTGTGATCATCAGATACCTACTGAAAGCAATGGTGCTCAAGTTGAAAAGCAGATCTCTGTTGAAACTGATCTTACAAATGAAGTTGCAACTAAAATTAGTGCTGAAAGAAAAAATGTGAAGGTTAGAGCTGCGTGAACTTCCTTAGGAGCTATATTAACATTAATTTTGATAGGAATTCTTCTTGGTATTCTAAAAGGGGTCGGATTAATGTAACTAGGTTGTTAAAAGAAAGATAGAAAATCTAAAAAACTGTTTTTTCTTCCATATTTTATCTCAATATGGCTGGTTGATTTGTTTTTATGAAAAGTATATTAAAATTCCTATCACTGCTGAAGCGATAGGAATTTTTAATAATTATTAATTTTAGTTTTTTGATTCTTGTTCTAAAACTGATTTTTGTTTTTTGAAACGACCTAAGAATTTTTGGAATTTTGGTCTTATGTAACTTACAAATTTTGGTGTAACAAAGTATAAACATAAAGCGTATAAGATTACACAAACACCAAATACGACAGTTACATCATAAGGGAATAATAGTCATTTTGGTTGTCAACTAGCTTCAGCTTTGTCCGTTCCTTCGTTAACATTAATCATTCTAGGAACTCAAAATAGTGTGATTATAATTCCAATAATGAATACATAGTTAACAAGCCTTCAAACACTCATTTTTTCTTTTAAAACAACAAAGAAACCAAATGATAAAACTAAAATTGGAAAGAAAATTGATGCTAATATACGTGCATAAAGAGGTACATTATAAACAGAATTTGGAACGATTCTATCTCAAGGGATGATGTTTCCACTTGTTAAAATCATTGCAGCTGCTAAAACTCAAAATATTACTAAAAATGATATGTATCAACCATTAATTGGTTTTCTAACTTTCTTTTCGTTTTTGTTTTCTTGTTTTTTATTATTCACGAGAATCTCTCAATCTCATCATTTTTAGGACAAATTCTGCAACAGGCATTGTTGTTGTTTCTTGTTTACCATATTCACGGTATGAAACAGTTTCATTTAATCTTTCAGCTTCTCCAACAATGATTTGGAATTTAGATTTTGACATTTGTGCTTCACGCACTTTTTTACCTAAACGTTCTTCACGGTCGTCTAATTTAGATCTAAAGTCTGCATTGAATAATAGTTGGTTGATATCTGAAGCATATTTCACATCTTCTGGATTATTTGTAGCAGGAATAACTGTGAATTGCTTTGGTGCTAATCAGAATGGAAGTACACCTTTTGTTTGTTCTAAAAGAATCGAAACAAAACGTTCATATGTTCCAATAAGACCTCTGTGGATCATAACTGGACGTTCTTCTTGATTGTCTTTGTTTGTGTATGTAATATCAAATCTTTCAGGTAATAAGAAGTCAAGTTGTAATGTAGAAACTGTGATTTCGTGTCCTAAGGCTGTAAAGATTTGAATATCCATTTTAGGTCCATAGAAAGCAGCTTCTCCGATTTTTTCTTCATATTTAACACCTAATTCATTAAGCACATTTCTAAGTTCGTTTTCAGCTTCATTTCACATTTTGTCATCTGAATAGTACTTATCTGTGTTTTCAGGGTCCCTTAAACTTAAAGAAACATAACTAATTTGAATTTTAAAGATTTCTAATGTTTCTTTAATTAATTGATACATCGATTTGAATTCTTGAGCAATTTGATCTTTTCTAACAAATAAGTGTCCTTCTGTTAAAAGCATTCCTCTAACACGTTCAAGACCTGTAAGAGCACCTGATTTTTCATATCTGTAAAGTTGTGATTGTTCTGAATATCTAATTGGTAAGTCACGGTATGAACGTTTTTCTGTGTTGTAGCAAATAATGTGGTGAGGACAAGTCATTGGACGTGCAATTAACTTTTCATTTTCAAGCACAACTGGTTTAAACATATCATCTTTGTAGTGAGCTAGGTGACCTGAAATTTTGTAAAGTTCTTCTTCACCAAAGTGTGGTGTTAAAACTTCTGTGAAACCGTATTTTCTATCCATTTTAAGAACAAGGTTTCTAATTTCATTGTGAATGTACATTCCATCTTCTAATCAGAATGGTAATCCTTGACCACCTAATTTGTTGAATGTGAATAATTTCATTTCTTTACCAATTTTACGGTGGTCTCTTTCTTTTCTATCTTTAAGGATTTCTAAGTATTCTTCAAGTTCTGCTGCTGTATCTCAAGATGTTCCGTAAATTCTTGTTAATTGGATGTTATCTGAATTTCCTCTTCAGTATGCACCAGCTAAGTTAAGTAATTTAAAGTGTTTAATGTGTTTTGTGTCTTCAACGTGTCCACCAGCACATAAATCAACAAAGATTGTTTCATTACTTAAAGGATCTACAAGAGCATAGAATGTAACTTCTTTACCTGCTGCTACTAATTCGTCATAAAGTTCTTTTTTGTAAGGTTTACCTTCAAATGAATATTCATCAATTGAAACTTGCTTCATAACTAAATTTCTTGAAGCAAGTTTTTTCATAAACTTTTCAATTTTAGGTAATTCTGTTTCTGAAAGTGGTTCAACAAATTCAAAGTCGTAGTAAAAACCTTCTTCAGTAGCTGGACCAAATCCTAATTTAACATTTGGATAAAGTTTTTCAACAGCTGCACCAAGTAAGTGACTTGTTGTATGGTTAAGTTTTTTATTAGCTTTCATATTAATTTACCTCTTATTTATCATTTTTGAGTTTTGTCAATGAGGAATAGAGCCCCATTTTTTTCATTAACTTGTTTAAATTATAATCTGCGATTTTAGAAGCTCTAATTGCACCTTCATCAGTTATTTTGTCAACTTCTTTTAAAGCTGCATTGTATTTTGATTGAATATCAATTAAAAGATTTTTAACTGATGTAGCAACTGCTTCTTTAAATTCTTTATAGTTTTTATCTTTAAATAATTCTTCTGCTTGTTCAAGTGTTATGTTGTTTAATGAAGCATAGATATTAAGTAAGTTTAAGATACCAGGTTTATCATTTGAAATATATACTTTACCTTCTGAGTCAGTAACTGCTTTCATAATCTTGTTGTAAGCTTGCTGTGGGTCTTCAAGTAAGTAAATTGTCGATTTGGTACCATGTTCGCTTTTTGACATTTTAGCAGTAGGATCGGTAAGTGATTTGATTCTTGCTCCAACTTTAGGAACAACTCCGTTAGGAATTGTGAAGTTAGCATTGTATTTTGAATTAAATCTTTCAGCAATGTTTCTGGTTAATTCAAGGTGCTGAGTTTGATCTTCTCCAATAGGAACCACATCAGGGTTGTATAAAAGAATATCAGCAGCCATTAATACTGGATACATTAAAAGACCGGTAGGTATTTTAGAAGTCCCGTTAGCTTGTTTAATTTGTTGTGACTTATCTTTGAATTGGGTCATTCTTTGCAATTCACCAATTGTCGTTTCTGATGTACAAAGTCAATTCATCATTCCGTGTGCACTAACTTGTGATTGATAGAAAATTGTTACATTTTCCTGATTAAGTCCACAAGCTAAATAAAGTGCAACAATGGTTTTTCTTGCTTTTTTAAGTTCAGCTGGATTGACACTTCCGGTTGTAAGTGCGTGTAAGTCAGCTACAAAAATGTATGATTCATAATCATTTTGCATTTGCACAAAGTTTCTAATTGCACCAATGTAATTACCTAATGTTAAATCACCAGTTGGTTTTATTCCACTTAATAATTTTTGTTTCATAACACTCCTTAACTAATTAATAAAGTTATTTATTAATTATATTGTTTTTTAAATAATGTATATTCATTTTGTTGATTGATTTTACAAATGCAAATAGCTGAATTAATCGAACAAAATTAATTAATAAATTAAGCAAAAAGAAGCGATCTAAAAAATCTTTTTAAATAGGTTATATAGAGCTAAATAATAATTCATTATTTATAAAATAATGATAGAATAAATAAGCATAAAACAGCAGTTTATTATGACTTTTAAATAAATTTAACATGACTATAACATTGCAAGTAGATTAGCTGATTTAATCCAAAGCATTAAGTTAAATTTAACTAGTTAGAAATAAACCCTCTAAGTTATGCAGAAAGAGGTAAAAATACTATGTCAAGATACACAGGACCTGTATTTAAAAAGTCACGTCGTTTAGGATTCTCTATCTTAGAATCAGGTAAAGAATTCGCTAAAGGTAAAAAGAGAACTTATGCTCCAGGACAACACGGAAACAAACGTGTTAAATTATCTGAATACGGATTACACTTATACGAAAAACAAAAAGTTAAACACTTATTTGGTTTAAATGAAAAACAATTAAGAAGAGTTTTTGAAAAAGCTGTTAAAGCTAAAGGGATTACAGGGACAAACTTACTTCAATTATTAGAAGTTCGTTTAGACAACTTAGTTTATAGAGCGGGATTTGCTACAACAAGAAGACAAGCTCGTCAACTTGTTAACCACGGACACTTTGTTGTTGATGGTAAAAAAGCAAACATCCCTTCTATGTCAATCTCATTAGGTTCAGAAATTACTCTTAAAGAAAAATCAAGAGACAACAAACAAATTCTTGAAGCTATGGAACAAAAAGCTGCTTCAGCTTGAATGACAAGAAAAGACTTTTCAGTTAAATTAGACCGTTTACCAGAACGTAACGAAATTCACCCAGAAATCAAGGATGCTTTAATCGTTGAGTTCTACTCAAAATAGTAATTAGGAATATTAGGAGTTTTATTTATGAAAAAAGATATTCACTTACCATACCACGAAGTAAACGTTACTTGTTCAACTTGCCACAAAGTGTTCCAATTCAAATCAGTTAAACCAAACTTTACAGTAGACGTATGTTCAGGATGCCACCCAGTTTACACAGGGTCAAGAGCACAAGCTAAAGCGACAGGTAGAATCGACAGATTCAACAAAAGACTTGAAAAAATGAACGGTAAATAATTATTGTTTCATTTATACATCTAACTCAAATTACTTTATGTAGTTTGGGTTTTTCTTTTTCACCTAGGAATAAGGTAATTTAGTTTATTTAATAAATTAAATAACTTAATAATAAAATTTCACTTTTATATATAAACAATTATAATTGTTAGATAATTTATAAACCCTTAAAGGAGCATTATGAACTTTGAAGAAAAATATTTTTTCTTAAAACCTGGTTTCTGATCTTGAACCGGTGGAGGTGAAATATCAGAGACAATGCTAGCTCAAACTAATTTAGGTCTTAGATTATCTTGAGTTATTGCTATGTTGATTATTTTTGTTATTTGAATCTTCAAAAGACAGATACACGAAGCAATTAAGCGTAAAAATGTGTCTGCAAAAACTCAAGAAATATTAATTAGAACTGCAGGAGCAATAACGCTTACATTTATCACTGCTAGAGCTATTTTGTTTGGAGTTACACAATATCCAGGTAAATGAGAATCTATACCGCTTCATATGTGTAGAATTTTAGGAATTTCAATTGGTATTGTACTTTTATTAAATAAACCACAATGAATGAAATATTTAATTTCACTTAGTTTCCTTGGTGCAACTATTGCGCTTCTATTACCTGATGTTAAGATAAATTACACACCTGATGAAACATTTACAGCATTTGGTAAATTCTATGAAAAAGGTAAAGAATACGAGTTCCATATTTACTACGATAACTACATATTCTATGATTTAATGGCACTTCACGTATTTATGTTGCTTTCTACATTTATTGTTTCTATTGTGTATCCATATTCAATGAGAAACAAAGATATCTTAAGAACACTTGCATTATTCGGATTACTTGTTGTAGCTTGCTTCTTCTTAAACTGAGCACTTGATGACTTAGCACCAAGTGCTTGAAAGAGCAATTACATTTACGTAGGAAAAGACAAATATAATCCATTCTCAACTTTAATTGGTCCATTAATGAAATGACCATTTAATGTATTTACATTAATTGCATTAGGAACACTTTACTTATATGCATGTGCTGGTATCTTTATTCTTCAAGATAAAATTATTTTTAACTTTGGAAAAGGTAAGAAATTCTTATCATTTGGTAAGTCTTCAAAACAATTCTTAAAACCTAGATTCAATGTTAAAAAGTATGATAATTTATATGTATTTTAATTAGAAAATTAAGCAATCAAATTTGGTTGCTTTTTTCTTTTACCGTAGTGTTCAAGCTGTAAAAAAAGAGCAGTCATTGCTGACTACCCCTTAGTTTTTTCATTGTAATATGTGCTTGTGCTTGATGAAAGTTCATCATTAATTGGTTGAAGTGTTTTGTGAATTGTTGAACTATTATTGATTTCATAAATATCAATTACGTTAGCATCAATTCCATCTTCAACTGAAGCAAAGTAGTTTCTAAGCACTAATTCATAATCAACTGCTTGTGAAGGAACATAGTTAATGTAATTGAAGTTTGTTAAGTTTTTGTATGCACTAATAACATCTTCATTACTTAAATCAAGGTATGAAATTACTTTTGCAATATAAGACTTAATAAAGTCTGCTAATTTTTCAATTGTAATTTCTGCATTTTCATCTTTTTGTTCTTTAAATGTTTTTTCATTTTCGAAAACTAATGCAAATAAGACTTTAATTTCATCATCTGCATTTTCAGGTAATGAAAGTGCTGAAGCTTCTTCATCTGCTTCTGTATATGTAAAGTTCTTAATATCAGTTGCAACTTGTGTAAAGAAGTTATTTAAGTTTTCTGTTTTGCTAAAGTAATCTTTAAGTCTGTAAGGATAGATGTTAATTCTATCGTTTAGATCAACATCTTCTTCACGTTCGTGATGTAAGAATTTGTTGTGTTCTGCATTTAATTCAAGATACTTATCTAAGTATTCTTTGTTAGCAGGAAGTGATAAATCAAGTAAGTCAGCGTATTTGATAATTACATTATTTAATTTGCTTTGATTTCCGTTTTCGTCTATGATACCTAGCTCAATTAATTTATCAGTAGCTAATTCCTTAAATGCACTTGATGAATCTTCTGTACCTGTTTGAAGGACTTTTCATCTTTGTGCAACAGCGTGCTCAATGAATAATTGTTTTTTAAGACCGAAATCTTGTTCTGTATATTTTTTGTCGATGTGGTCGAATTGTTCTGCTAATTCTGGTAAGTTATCTAAGAATCCATCTCTAATTGTTTCTAAGTAGAGTTTGTTTGATTCTTCTGTGTTAACTTTAGATAAGATAAGTCCATCGACTAATAAAATGTTTTCTTTAGGTTTAATAACTCTAATTTCGCCATCTTCGACTTTACCTGGAAAGTTATCTTCTCCATAGTATGCATCAATAGCATCACCATTGTACATAATAGCTGCATTGATATCATTTTTAGGGTTAATTAAGTTATTTAATAATTCAAGTCCATCTCCTTGGAATGAGATGTTTTTGTGTCCGATTGGTAAACCTGTTCCATCTTTAATAAGCGAAACAAATGAATCAATTAGACCTTTGTATGTTTCTTTTGTAACTGCACCAGTGAACTGATCAGCACTGTGAGTTCCATCTGCATTTGTTCAATAAGATGAACCATATAACAAGTTATCTCTGACTGCGTCAGTGATGATTCAAGAATCAAATCCATTATCAGCAACTATTTTAAGTGAGTTGATAATAGAATTTGTTTCATATCCATTATTAAATTTATCAGTGTATAAATCAAGATTAATTGCATCGTCTTCAGTTTTCTTTTCAGGTGCAATTGGTTTTTTCTTAATGTTGTAAGCAATTACCATATCTTGAGAAAAGTAAGGGAAAAAGTATTCTCAAAGTTCAGGGTAATTACCTTTTTCGTCTTTAAGCTCTTCACCATTAAATTTAGTCTTTAATTGTTCGTTGTAATTTTTAAGATGCTCTCAAACTTCAGATTTGATAATGTTTTTAAGATATTGTTTTGTTTTTTCTCTGTCGTTTTTAAGTTCAGGTTTGTTAAGTAAAATTGAGTAATCAATTTTTTGTAAGCATTCTTTTTTAATAAGTGATGCAGCTAGGAAATCTCCACTGATTCCTGCAGCTGCTTTGTGGTTGATTATTGCATTATTAAACTCATTAACTTCGTTAAATTCAGCATAACTGAATACATCTCTTAACTTCTCTTTATTATCATTTGACATATATGATCTAAAGTTGTAAAAAGGTGGTTTATAACGGTTAATTGCTTTTGAAACAATTAAGCCAGTTCCTACTGCTGCAATTGTTAAAATCCCAGCACTAATTAATGATGTTTTAATAATTTTCTTCATTATTATTTCTTACCTTTCTTAACTGCAACGTAAATAATGTTTCCGATAATAGTTAATACAAGGATAATAGCACCAAAAATAAGTCCTCAAGGCTCAAATGAACCTGCGTATAAATCAGTTCCAATTGTTTGCATATTAGACACTGTTCTGGTGATGATAAAATCATCAAATGAAAGAACAGAAGCTACTATTACAGACATAATAATTGAAGGGATCATATAAACAAAGTAAGTTTTGAATCAAGATCTTAATTTTGAGTAACCTAAATCTTGACTTGCTTCGTAAAGGTTGTTGTTGAATTTTTCACTTCTTGGTAACATAAGTGAAATTGCATATGGAAGCGTCATAATTGTGTGAGCTACTACAACACGTCCAAATCCTTCGCTATCTGTTTGAATAACTCCAAAGAAGATACCAAAAACAAGAACAAGCCCAATAGCTGTAATGTTGTCTGGGTTAATAAGAGGAATGTTAATTGTAGAGCTTACGTATGATCTAACAATTTTATTCTTCTGTCTGTATAGTGCATATACAGTTACAAGTGAAATTGTACATACTAAAAAGCTTACAATAAGCGCTAAAAGTAAGCTGTTTACAAGTGACATTGCTCTGTTGTTATCGAATAAATGAAGTCAGTTTTCAAATGTCCCTTTAGTTCAAGTTGGGTTGAATTGACCTTTTGGTGTCGGTTGGTTAAATGAGTAAATAACCCCAAATAAAAGTGGTATATAAACGATTGCTAAAATGATGTAAATATAAGATCTTTTTAAGAATTTACTCATAGTGCGCTCCTTTTTTAAGTTTGAAAATTATTTTAGGAGTTAATAAAATAATTCCATAAATACTTAAGAAAATAGCAGATACCACAATAACTAAAACAGAAACTGCTGCTAAGTCAAATTTATTTCCTGGGTTTGCTCTAGAGTTGATAATATCTCCAACTGTTTGATATTGTGAACCATCTGGTAGAAGTTTCGCTGAGATAACAAAGGTTGTAGCAGATGCAAGGAACACCATACCAAAACCACTTAAGATAGCTCTAATACCATATGGAATGATAACTTTGAAAATTGTTTGAGTTTGATTGTAACCTAAGTCGTGACTTGCTTCAATGATGTTTTTTGGCATATCTTTAAACACTGTGTATAAAGGCATAATCATTAAAGGCAAGTTAAGGTACATAAGTCCAAATACCATAAATGCTTCATTGTTTAAACTTTTTGTGTTGTGTGCCATAATCCCTAAGAATAAGGCCTTAATTGAATAAATTCTAGCAATTGTGAAAATTGCAAGTGGTGAAATTATTAAACTAAGTGCACAAATTTTAAAAATCTTAGATTTAGATGTTGAAACAAAGTAAGCATATGGGAATCCAATGATTAAGCATAACATTGATGCTGCTAATCCGATTCATAATGAACGTCCCATAATTTTTCAAGTACTTGATGACTTGATTAAAACTCAGTTATCAAAGCTTTCATTTGGAATAAGTGCATAAAGCACAATTAAAATAATTGGAAGAATAATAAGTAAGAGCGCAATTAGGAAATAAGGTCAAACTAGATGTGTTTTTTTATCAAAAGTGAAGTTGAATTTATTAGTTTTGGAATTCATTATTTGAATAATCTCACTTAGCGTCTTTACGCATTAAATGGATTGAGTCAATTGTTCAACTTAAGTAAACTTTTTCACCTAGTTCAAATTTCTTAGATGTTTCTACATAAATAACTGTTTGTTCATCAATTTCAACTTTAATGTAGTAGTAGCTTCCTCTGTAAGAAATGTCAGAAATGTGTCCTGATAATTTGTTTGAAGTTTTAGATGGTTCTGAGTAAATGTCAATATCTTCTGGTCTAATAAGTGCATCAAGTACTTCACCTGGTTCAAATTCATCTGCTTCGTGAATTGTTTTGAACTCTTTGTTTAATATCTTAATTTTGCCTTGTTTTGTGAATTTAGCATCAAAGATGTTTGAATCACCGATAAATTTAGCGACTCAGATGTTAACTGGATAGTCGTAGATGTTTTTAGGTGTGTCATATTGTTCAATAACACCATCACGCATAACGGCAACTCTATCTGAAAGTTCAAGAGCTTCGTCTTGGTCGTGAGTAACAAAAATAAATGTAAGACCTAATTCTTGTTGAATGCTTCTTAATAATACTTGCATTTTTTGTCTAATTTTCGCATCAAGTGCACTAAGTGGTTCATCTAAAAGTAAGATTTCAGGTTCAATAACAAGTGAACGAGCCAATGCAACACGTTGTTTCATACCACCTGAAAGTTCAGAAATAGCTTTATCAGCATTTCCTGTAAGACCTACAAGATCGATGATTTTGTTAATTTTTTCATCCATTTCTTGTCTTGTCATTCTACGTTTGAAGTGTAGGTTTTGGAATGCTTCAACTTTTAATGCTGTGTAACTTTCTCAATATGAATAAACGAAGTCTGAGTTATCAAGTCATTTTTGAATTTTCTTGTATTGGTATGTTCCTTCTTTTAAGTTTTCAAGTTGTTCTTCATATTTTTCTTGTAACTTGTCAAGTTGTTCCATTTTTTTATGACTTAAAGCATCTCATTTTTTAGTTAATTCTTCAAGAAGTTTTACTTTCTTTTGGTCAATAACTTCTTTAGGAATTCTTTTAAGTTTAAGACCATATGCAATGTTTCCATAAACGTTTAAGTGTGGAAAAAGTGCGTAATCTTGGAAGATTGTTGAAACATTTCTTTTGTGTGGTTCAAGATCCTTAATGTCTAAACCATTGAATTTAATTTCACCACGTGTAGTTCATTCAAAACCACCGATTAATCTTAAGATAGTAGTTTTTCCTGAACCTGATGGACCTAATAAAGTAACAAACTCACCAGGTTGAATTTGTAAATTAATACTATGTAAAACTGTTTTATTTTGAAATTCTTTAACAACATCAATCAATTCAATAATTGGTTGCTTATCTTTTTTTCTTTTAACTTTAATAGCCATTATTTTTTAATCTCCTTTCCTTAATATAGTTTTAATAGCTATTTTAAAAGGGAGACCGTATCAAATAAGTTTTCAATGTATTCTTCACGTAAGTATTTTTTAGTTGAATAATCAATATCATTGAATACTTTTAACACATTTGATATAGGTAAAATTTGAATTAAAAGCGCCTTACTTTTCATAAATGCTATTTTACTAAATTGATTAATTTTGTCCTTAGTTTTTTTAACTTTTTTGAGGTAAATTTTAAGCAAAAATTTTTGTAAGACCATAAAAATAAGTGTGTTAAAATGGTTTGATTTTGATTGAATTTTTTGACCTTAAATTTAAAACAAAAACCACCTTGTGGTGGTCGTGTTTATTAGAAAATAATATTTCTTTGAGGGAACTTAAGTTCTCTTTGTGTTGTGTTTTCAAAAGTTCTAAGAATTTGGTTTGCTCTATCTAATTCTAATTCTTCTAAATTTAGATTGTATAGTTCTTCAATTTGTTGTGCATCAATTTGGCCTAAAGATGATTTGAATGCAAAGCAAATTGGATCCATAATAATTTGTGAAACACCACTTTCTTCTTTTACATAAAACTTATAGACAATGTTTGAAAATGCAACATAAAATTCATAGTATCCCGGTTTAATTCTTGATTCAGTTACATTTGAAAAACTTGTTGGCCACATATTTCCAACTGGTTTGATTTCATTTGTCATATATGTATAGTGTGTATGTCCTGAAGTTGCATTAGTTTCTGAGAAACTATTAACTTGGTTAATTGAATAGTGTAAATACTCATCTGAATGTTTTGGTTTTGAATCATCTTCAAAGTTAAATGATAATAAACCGTAATCATAAAACACAGTGCTAAAGTAGTAAATGTATTTTAAGAAGATGTAAATGTTTTCAGATAGCAATTGTGACATTTGTTCTAATGAAGCAGTGAATTCAGGTTTTTGTGTACCTTCGTTTTCCTTTTTAATTTTTAAAACTGTGTCTTTAAGTGTTGCTAATTTGCTTCTTAACTTAGTTAAATCTTCATTTGTGAAGTTATCTAATTTTTCTTTGTATTTAGGATCTAATGTAATGTTTTGTTCTTTTAAAAATTCATCAAATTTAGTTACTACGTAAGGTTTAGCTATTTTGTATTGATTACCACCTGTTAAATCAATGCAAGCTACAGAAGCAATTGGTAATGCTGATAAACTAAGTAAAGAAAGTGAGAATAGTAATTTTTTCATAATGAATGTTAATTAACATCTACAAATGTATATGTTAATTTTACCCCTCCATAATTGTCTATAAATAAAATTTCATTGGTGTTAGCTTTGTTAGAGTTATCTACACCGAATGGAGCAAATAACTGCACATATTTGTTTAAATCAAAAATGTCTAATATATAGTCATTATTGATAATATTTGGAAATGTTTTTACATATCCGTGTAATTTAGGTTTGAGTAATTCAGGATTTTGTCAATCTTTTTCAATTCCAATTTCTAAGATAAATCCATTTTTAGATAACAAGTAATATAAATCATCAAGTGTTTCATCACTGTTTTTTGCATAAACATAATCAATGAATTGATTTGAACTTATTTTTGCATAGTTTGAATAAATTTTTTCAGGATCATTAGATGTGGTATCTAAGTTTTCATTATCTAATAATGTTGATTTGATTAAATCAAATTGAGTAATTGTAAATAGTGCATATAGTCAATTTGTTGATAATAATTGATCTATTTGAGCAGTTGATTGTTCTACTAGAAATGGTTTTATTCTTGAGAATGTTCCTCAATCAAATTCTCCTTGAATAAATGATTGAGTCATGTTGTTCCCGAATACAAATGCATTTTTAATTTGCTGTTTGTAATCAGGATTGCTTAGTAATTCAAATTGTGAGTCAATGTAAGCTTGTTTTTGGGATTCATCTTTATATGCGATGTTAAGTAAGTTTCAAATTGAATCTTGTTTAATAAAGTTATTTCATTCAAGTTTTAAAGCGTTTTCTTGTTCGGTAGTTTCATCTGTTTTTGATACTGTGTTAGGTGTAAAAGATAAAGTTGCTAAAGGTAAACTTAATGGTGATATCATTAAAATCTTTTTAAATAATTTACTAATTTTCATTAGTCCCCTTTCATAAGAAGAAAACATTAGCAGGTTCTCCATAACTTAGATCTTTAACCATACTTTTTTCAAATTGAACTAATCCTGTTTCGTATCCGTGAATAAATCTTGAGTGAACAATATTAGAAATTAAGTTAAGTGATATTTTGTTATTTTTTAAATCTCCAAAGTATCAGTTTAACGGTTCTAATTTTAAATTAGAAACAGGTTGCAAAATGTTGTTGATAGTAATTCTGAAAACTAGTTTATTTTTCTTTAAATAATAAACTCTAGCATCAGACATTTCACCTGATTCATCACCTAATTTGATGTCGTCAATGAATGTGTTTGGTACGTTGTAGTTTTTGTATTCGCTTTTTGTTTTTAATGATTGTTGGTATTCGTCTGATAGTGTATAACCATTTCCGATTGGATCTAATAATCAAGATACAAATGTGAAGTCAAATTTATCTAAATTATTTAAGATAAAGTATCAGTTTTCTGAAATAAAATCTGAGAAACTATTAGCGAATTTTTCTTTTTTAGCAGGTGTATTATGTTCTTTAATTTCATTAATTTTTGCTGTTAATTCAGTTATTTTGTTTTCTGCTTCTGTTCTTTCATCACCTGAAAAGTAGACTAAGAGATCTTGCAGTCTGCTTTTTTCAGCAAGAGAATCATTTAATTCATCAGATCTAAATTCTTGTTTGTAACTTGTTGTTATTTCTTTGAATTTTTGAATGATTGATGATGTGTCTTGTTCTTGATTGTATACATATAAACTGCGTTCTCTTTGACTTTCTGGTTTGTAAACGTTGTTTAAAAGAGTTTCGATAATCTTTTTATGATTAACTTGCTGCAAGTTTTCAACTTTAGGGTTAATTTGTGTTGAGTTATCTATGTATACTTCTAATTTATCTGAAGATGTGTAATTAGCACAAGAAATTGCAACTCCACTAATAAGAGGTAAACTAATTAAACTTAACATTTTTTTAATTTTAATCATTTTGTACTCCTACTAATGTGTATCTAATAATTTGTCAGTTATATTGATTAATTTCTTCTAACGCTAAGTACAAGCTCTGAAAGTAATTGTATGAATTAAATAACATAATAAATTTAGCATAATCAAAGTTCTTATATATAAATGATAAATCTTCAACATTTATACTTTTACTGTATTCAATGTCATCATTTAATAGTTTATTGTGTGCAGCAACTAATTTGCTGTGTAAATTATCAATTGTTACATCAATGTTATCTGTAGAGACAACTTTTAAGATTTCAGCAGATGCTTTTAAATGTGTTTTGTCTTCTTGTGAATATTTAAATACAGGTAGTATTAAATTTTCGTTTAGCACAACGTAAATCACGTCTAAACTTTGAAGTGTTGAGTTGCTATCTAATTGAATATTTTTAACAACATATTTATTTAATTTGTAATTATGTAAATCAATATTTAACTTAATACCATCTTGTGTTGCTTTTGTGTATTTTGCTAATGTTAAATTCACACCAGCATCATTTTTTTTATCTTTGAAATTTGATGGATAAAAGTTTAAATAGTAATTGAATTTATTTAGATTACTTAAGTATCAAAATCAGTTATCTCTAAATAGCATTTCTAATGTTTTTGATGCTTTTAACGTATCTTGAATTTGAGTGTTGTTTTCTAAAATTGGATTGTTTAATATTTGCGCATATACTAATGATGATTGAATTTCTTTAATAAATTCATCTGGAATATTGTTTTGTGCATTTATATATAAATTCAAATCTCTTGAATTATTTATAAATTCAGAAGATCCTAATTTCTTTAGAAATGTTTGATGTGGTCTTTTTTCTTTTGAAACTTGTGGAGTAGTTTTTTCTGTTGTATTAGTACAAGATAGTGCTATTGTTGGTAAGAACAATAAAGGTGCAAGAAGCTTAATTTTGAATAATCTTTTCATAATAGATATCTTCAAGACTTCTATGTTTTTGCCCTGATGAAACTAATTTACCTTTATGAATAAGTGTGTATGAAGTTGCATACTTATCAATCTCACTTAAAATGTGAGAACTGATAATTATTGTCTTACCTTGTTTATTTAATTCAGATAATATTTCAAACAATTTAAATCTAGCTGTCGGGTCTAAGTTAGCAGCAGGTTCATCAAGAATGATTAAATCAGGGTCATTTAATAATGCTTGAATTAATAAAACTTTTTTCTTTTGACCTGATGATAAGTTGTTAGGTTTGTTTTTCTTTAAATCAGAGATTTCAAACTTTTCTAAAAAATTATTGATTTTGTATTTTAATTGTTGTTTGTCTTTGTTTCCAAATAAAGAAACAATGTATAAATATTCAAATACATTTAATTCTTTAGGGAAAATTGCATTTTCAGGAACATAACCAAGTTTTGCTTTTGATTCAGGATTTGAGTTAATAATTCCATTAATGTAAATTTGTCCACTAAAGTTTGTGTATGAACCAATGATTGATTTGATTGTTGTTGTTTTCCCTGAACCATTTTCTCCAATAAATGCGTGGAAAGAACCTTTAGGTACTTCAAAACTTAAATCAAATACTCCTTTTTTCTCATTAGAGTTATGATTATAAATCTTTGTTAAATTTTGAACTTTAATACTTGTGTTATTCATTATTTATAATCCTTTCTAATGTATAAAAGAGTATTTGCAGCTAATAGAGAAGCTCCTAAGATTATTCAAATCACAACAAAGATTGATTTGTTAACAACTTTTTTGTTTCTTTGAATTGAATAAATTTGATCTGTTGTAGCAAATAAATAGTTATTTGATTTTGTTAAATCGTATCTGATGACAATTTGGTCATTGATGATTTGTTGTTTTGGTACATATGTTTCAAATCCACCGATTTGATAATTGTAATCATCTAATCTAACTTTGAATTGAGAAGGTGCATATGTATCTGTGTAGTCATCATTTATTAAAAGAGCATTTAAGTAAATTGAATCATTGTATGTAAAGTAAATGTAGTAAATAAGTGCTGAATATAAATAAATTTGTTTTTCAACTTTTGATTTAACTAATTTATTTTTAATAGCATTTTCATCAAGAACATTTGTGTTGTTATCAATTAAATTGTTTAATTCAGAGTTTTCATCATTTAAGTTTCTTTGAATATCGCTTAAGATGAAGTTTTTAATTGAAACTAAATCATTGTTTTTTACATATTCTTGTAATTCTTCTGAATTAAATAATTGAGCAAAGTATTTGTTTGTAAAACTATTAAATACATTTGATTTTAATAGTTGCTGTATGTTTTCTCATTTTAGTTTTCCGACTAAGTTTTCAGATGTAACAAAGTTGTATTTGTCTTCTGGGTAAATAATGTTAAAGTCTGAAGCACCTTCTCTTGCATAGATGATATCTGTGTTGATGATATTTGTAATAGATGATTGATTTTTAAGTGCACCTGGAACTATATATTGTTCTTTACCTTCACTTATTTGATACTTACGTAGGTTTGGCTGTTTCTCGAGAATATATGAATATACTTGAGAATCAGTATTATTGTAATATAAGTAATCACTTAAATTATTAGTGTTCTGATTATTTAGTTTATTAAATATATCTTCATTATTAATGTTGAATATTTCTAACATTTGATAAGGAATTGCTAAATAAGAATAAACACTTCATGAAGTAGATGAGTTTTTTGAAATCTCATATGCCTCTGATAAGTATGCATCTTGTTTTTGACTAAAACTCGTTGCATCGTATCCGTTAGGGATGATGTAGTAATTATCTTTATTGTTATCTAAATAAAAGTAATTAGTATTTGAATCATTACCTGATGGTTGATTAGGGTTTTTAGAATTTAAATAGTAAGCAAAGTTATTAGCTGTTGATGTTGAGTTTGATGAGATAAATCCTCCAGCTAAAAACATCGGAATACTGAATAACAGTGGAACTGTTATAGCAATCTTTGAATTAAGTTTATAGCTTATTAATGAAGCAATTGAACCAAAGAAGATAAATCCTAAAAATATTGTGATTAGCGTGATAAATACGAACGCTACAAAGTAACTAGCATCTAATCTTAAAGTTAATCCTAATATTAAATTAAATAAAGAACAAAATAATGCTCAATATAACCCCATCAATAAAAACATTAACAGTTTACTTATAAAAATAGTCTTTCTGGATATGGGTTTAGAAAATGTAATTATTTCTAAACCTTCTTCCTCTAAATCTTTATATAAGTTAATTGACTTTAATGAAGAAAAGAAGATAGTTATAAATAACAATCCAAAACTAGCACAATAAATAACTAGCGATTTGTTTTGTATATTCATAATTGAAATAATAATTGAAAGGACAATCATTATTGTTCCAACTAAAGCAGGTAAGATTCAACTGCTTTTTTTCTTTAAAATTACCTTATGAAGAAAGTAGATATAGTTTTTTATTTGTGTCATTATTAACTCCTTTTTGCACTTTCATATTACTTTAATATTATTAATAATTTTGATAATAATTATACATTAATTAAATAACCTGATGGTTATATTCTTTATATTTTTTTTAAAAATAAATAGGTAAAATATATCTTATGAACGATGATTTAAGAATAAGCAGAATAAAAGAGAAGATTAAAAAAACTCCACATAAGAGTGGAATTTACTTATGGAAAAACGAATTAGATCAAGTCATTTACATCGGTAAAGCTATTGATTTAAATAATAGATTAAATCAATATTTAAATAATTCAATTAACTCTTATAAGACATACAAAATGATTGATGAAATCTATGATTTTGATTTTGTTACATACAATACAGATCAAGAAGCTTTTTTAGCCGAAAAGAACTATATTGAAAAATATCAACCCAAATATAACATCAAGTTACTTGATGATAAGAGATATCCATATTTAAAATTGAATATCAATACTAAAGACCAATTGGAAATATACAAAAACTATGTATATTCTAAAACAACAGATACAACATTTTCATATGGTCCTTTTTCAAATCAACACGAGTTTAAACATTTGTTAAAGGTTTTAACTAGATTCTTCATGTATGAAAATGGATTACCAATTAAAAATCAAGCTTATTCTGTGTCAAAATACAAATTTGACAAAATCATTGAAATTTTAAAATTTCAAAATAATGACTTTTTAGATAAGTTAATTTCTTTAAGAGATAAAGCGAGTGAAAATTGAGATTTTGAACTTGCTAAAGAATATAATGATTCTTATCATTTATTGAAAAGAATCAAAGATACACAATTAGTTGAACTTCAAAACATCAAAAACATTGATGTGCATACATTCATTGTTAAAGATGAACACATATCTATACAAAGTTTATTTTATAGATATGGAGTGCAAACTGCACACAATAATGAAATCAATAAATTAAATAACTATTACATTGAGAATGTAATTGATTATGTATCTGATTATTTAGAAAGATACTATTCAGATAAAGATTATCCAGATCACATTATTCTACAAAGTGAATATGAACAAATTCAACTTAATACAAAACTGAATAATAAAATCATCTTCCCAAAAAAAGGATTATTCTTAGAAATCCTGAATTTATCATTATTGAATAACAATGAATATTTAAAGATTAATATTAATGATGCAATTTTAAAAGAAGAAATCAATATTAAAACACAAAAAGAATTAGAAAACATTTTAAATGCTGAAAATAAAATTAAAAATATTTATTTGTTTGATAATTCACATTGATATTTAGAAAATCCAATAGGAGTTTCAGTTTGTTTTTCAAACGGTAAAAAAATTCATGAGAATTATAGATTTTTTAATCATGAAGAAGAATTTAAACAAATGAACAAGCATTCTGATTTAGAACTTATGTATCTAACTGTTTTTAAATTTGTTAAAACATTTGCAAAACCTTTAAATATTGACGAAAATGATATTTTTATTGTCGATGGATCGTTTGAACAATTAAAAGAAGCAAAATATGCATTAAAAGAATTAGAATTTGAAAGTATAAAAGTTTTTGGTCTTGTTAAAAATTCAAAACACAAAACTGAAAAATTGATTAATGATAAAAATCAAATAATTAATATTTCACAAGATGCTTTATTTTTGTTTACAAGAATGCAAAATGAAGTTGACAGGTATGCTAAAAGTAAAATGAAACATAAATATTTAAATAAATTCAGAGAATCAGATTTAAACTCAATACCAGGGATTGGCGATGCAACTGTCAAAAAACTTCTAGATTATTTTAAGACATTTGAAAATGTTAAAAATGCATCAATAGAAGAATTGAACAACGTTATTGATAAAAAGAAATCTAAAATTATTTTCGAAACATATTCAAAATAAAATATTTAACTTTTAAAATGGGTCACGAAATATGGACAATCCATATTTCGTGACCCATTTTACTTTTTTAATCTTTTTATAAAATTTTATAAATATTAAAATCTAATTGCATAGACAAAGGAGAGGGAATGAAACTATTACCATCTAATATTTCAAAACATTTAGAAACAATGTTTGCAAACGATATTAACCAAATCATTGCTTTGATTAACAATTGGTGGTTAATTAATTATAACCAACCGTTTGGTTTAATTGAAATGGATGCTATTAGATTTGGTAATAGTATTAGTCTAAACAAAGAAACCACCGAAGAAAAATGATATAACGGCTGTTTAATTAATTGGGGACTAAAAGCGATATTAAGATTAGTTTTTGATTTACAAACAACTAAACCCATTGCACTTGATAATGCTAATCGTATTCTTAACACTAACCTTTTTAGCACAACTTATTATCGCATTCTTGAAGAATTAAGGAGATTAAAAAGAAACAATTATGAAATATAAAGATTATTCTAAACAATTGGTTTAAGTAATAATAGTTTTGTCTTTTTTATTTATGAATTAAATTCATTACAGTAATTATGAGATTTATTAATTAACATTTTTATTTATAAATATTTATTAATTCTTGTTAATTAATTAAAAAATGCTTATTTTAATGATTAAAAATAAAAACATTATAATTTGCCTATGAAAAAATTTAAAAGAAAATTATTTTGTGCAATTGCCCCATTATCGATTATTCCTACAGCATTGCTAGCTTCATGTGCGAAAAAAACAAAAGATCCTTGAACAAATAACACAAATTCAAAAAATTTAACTGAATTGCAAAATAGTTCATCAAAAATCAAATTATTAAATCCAGAAGTTGCTCCAGGAGCTGATTTTAGAGATTTTTATGCTGATTTAAAAGACTCGGCAGATAATTCATATCCAACGGTTGTTCTTTCCAGAAACGCATCACAAGTATTTTTATCATCATTTATGCAAATTGTTGGTCATTTAAACGCATCTAACAATGAAAAGCAACCTTACAACGATGTTGTTTATTTAATTGATCAAGATGTTTGGGACATTGACAAAACTAATGAAAATCCAGAAAGTCAAAGGTTTAATTTTAAGTATTTATTAAACAAATTTACACCTGTACTAAATACCGAAACAGGTGAAATGAATGTTAAAGATGGAAAATTGTTGGTTTTAGACAACTTGAAATATGCAACTAACAATCAAAAAGATAAAGCTTATTCAACAATACCAACAACTTTAGAAGAATTAACAACTTATTTACAACCATATCTAGAAGCTGGAATTGATAAATTTGATTTCTATATACCTGATGTATCTTTAATAGCTTTATCCGATGAAGATCGCGCTGTTGTAAGAGATTGAATTTTTAAACATGCCAATAAAATAGTTATTTTAAGTGATGGTAATTCTCAACCTTATGATTTTATTGAGAATTATTATTTAAATTTTGCTCTAAAAGCAGGTAAATCATATACTCAAGCAGAATTGCTTAAACACTGAAATGATTTACAAGCAGATGAATATATTAAAATGCCTATTGATTGTCGTTATTTCTTCACTTTACAAGAGAAAGTCAAAATTTACAATTTAGAAAACACATACATTAATGCTTTTAATCAAAGATTAGAAAACGCAGGTAAAGCTTGAGCTAAATTAAACATTCAGTCATATCCAATTAATCCATTTATTTATAAGGATTACATACAATTTGCCGAAAACATTGATTATCAAGGCGACTTTGAACGCTTAAATCAAATTTATGGCAAGAGCTTTTTAGATCTTATTGTTGAAGGCAAAAACAATTATTCTGCAAACAAAAAGAATTTAATCTTTATGGGATCTTCATTATTTAAAAAAAATGACAGAGGCTGAAGATTGAATCAAAATGAAAATGCTTACAATGAAGTGAAATCTTATTTCGCCAAAATTAAAGAGTTATATCCTGCAGATCAATATAATTACTTCTTTAAATTGCATCCAAGTTATAGTGCTAAAGATGCTGTTGAATACATTAAATTGCTCGTTGGCGAAGAAGAATACGCTAATACAATTACATTAAATCCTACAATTGCTTGAGAAAATATGTTGGCAATTGATTATCGTAACATTGAAAATGGCACATCAGTATTATTTGATCAAAATAATAATTCAAGAACTCAATTATATGGCTTACAAGGTACAACAACAGTGCTTTTAACCACAATGACATTCCTAAAACAAACATTCGATTGAGATTTAGAAAAAATGAAAAGCTTTGTCAACATACAAAACTTCCCATTAGCAAATACCTTTAACATTTTATCTCGTGATACTTATTACACTGACCACAAAAAAGGTTATCAAGGTAACATATCTAAAATGGAACAAGTTTATAAATACTTTGTTGACACCGGTGCTTTCTATCCAAAAAATGAATGAATTGATATGGATACTTTTCTTACAAAAACCAATGTTAATTAACCTAAAAAATCTATAAAAAAGACAAAATTGTCTAAACTAGAACACAAAATATGGACAAACAGTATTTTGTGTTTTTTTATATTAAGGGTTGATTATGAAACAACTAAAACAAGAATAATGACTAGAACTTTTTTCAGATTATGATGATTTTAAGAAGGGCTTAATGTCAAAAAATGATTTTGAAAACAATTTTGTTTTTTTGTCAATTCCCATTGAACACAAAAGTAAATTTATTATAAATTACAATTTGTCCAAAATAAATGATTTAGATTTAGTTATGAAACACATGTCAAAAATAAAATTGAACAACAATAAATAGCACATTCAGACCATTGTTTCCAATATTTAACTAAAGATTATTTGCAAACAATATCTAAAAATAATGGCGTTGTTTCAATGGGAGAGTTGGCAACTCGTCATACAACAGAGAAGCAGAATATTTATTTTCCATTTTAAAATCTGAATGTTTAAAACTAATTTATGTAACCGAGATAATTTTTGATGATCTTAGCAAAATAATTAATTAGTTTATTTTTTGATACTTTAATGAAAGTATTCAATCAAAATTAGATTGAAAAACACCTTCCCGACAACATTTAGGTGCTATTATGTCTAATTAACACTTCTATCCACCTTTAGTGTGTCTGTTTATTTATTTTGTTTAGAATTTTCACAAGAGGCAACAAATTCCACAAGAATTAACGTCATATCTGAAATTGATTTAATTTTCAAAAAAGTTTGAATTTTTTCATAATTCTCTTAGTAATTCTGATACAATTGACACTTATATTACACACACACACATATATATATATATATATATATAGAATAGGAGATATGTATGAAAAATAAAGCATTAAAAAGGAGCCTTTTAATTGTTCCTGCATCAGTACCATTAGCAGGACTTGTTTTGACTCTTTCATCGACTACAAGCTCAACCAATGTGACAAGTAAAACTACTTCAGGCACTAATTGAACTTTTGATAAAGTTAATATTGATTTACAGGATAATCTTTGAAAGAACTATAATTCACTTCCAACTTCAAATCATAATGCCAGATATGCACCATATAGATATATAAATATTTTTAATTCAAACGGTAATCAGAATTTCAACGACACCAATGCTAATTGACAATATCGAGCAGTTGGAGATTCATGATTCAGATTATTTGATGCCTCAAATCCGGGTTTTCCAAACAACGTAAATGTTTCCGATTGAACAGGTACTAATTATGCAACAGAAAGTGGAACACTTTATTCTTGACAAGTAGATGGTTTTAGAGATAAAAGTGTAGATCATGGACCGTGATGAAATGGGAATGGATATAATCCAAGTACTGATACCAAAAGATTTAAAATAGGTTACAACTTAGTTAATAAACCATTACATGGTTCTGCAACTCAAGGTGCGCAATCAACATTCTATACAGGAGCATTTTATTTTTCAAATGATATGAAAATAGCAAGTGATATTAAAATTCACTTGTATATTAAAGTTGATGATAGAAATAATTCAAATGTTTTACAACAAAAAACTTATACTATCAAATTAAAAGAAGAAAAAAATGCTAACTTATCTGATTATGATATTTCACCTTGAATTGGAAAAGCACAAAGAGTAAATAAAGATCCTCTTCGTGCTTCTCAAGCTGGAGATACTTTAGAAGCATGATTAACTAATTATGCATACTTGCCTTATTACAAAAATATTCCAACATCATATACAAATGGATTGAGTGCTGATTTACTTAGTCAAAAAAGAACTTGAGACAATTATAGATCTTCAGAAAAACATAACGGAATGTATGATATTTTGGTATCTACTCCAACCAATATGTCAGATATTAGATCAAGAGGATTTCAATTATCAAATAGTAGCGGTTCATATGTAAATTTTGGTTTATTCCAAAAAAACCTTATTAATAATGACAGACCAGCTGACATTATATATAACAATCAAGGTGGTTTATTTGTCTTCAATATTGAAATGGATAAAAAGCTTGATTATTTAGTTGCTGGAGCAGTAGCAGAAGTAGAATTTGAGCCATATAATGATGTGGCTAATCCAAGCACTACAACATTTTTTGGTAATACCGGTTCATCAACAACCAATAAATCTTTCTTTGGATCAGCTGAATATCGTCAAAAAGATGATGACGATAATCAAAGAATTGTTTCTGGATTTTGAAAAATAGCTGATAGATCTGAATCTCAACGTAAAAAATTCTATACTTTAGAACTTGTTGATTCAGAACTTGGTTCTAATCTTTATGATCCTGATAGTGATGCATTTCCAGAAACTACTTTAAGAATTACTGAAAATGGAAATTCAAATATTAATTATGAGATTAATAAAGATGGAATTAATAGAAACAAAAAAACAATTAGTACCAAAAGTGTTTATCAAGATACAAAAGCAGTAAATAGTAAAAATTCTTTACGTTTAACAAGTACAATTAATAGTAGAGATGCTAAAAAATGAAAAGTTAAAAACGGTAGTTCATTAACTGCTAGCCCATTACCATCAAGTAGATTTGATAGTGATGGAATTGAATTCAATTCAATTACTTATACATATACTGATCTTGAATTAGCTAAGAAATATGTTGATAATAAACAATGATTAAATAAAGGTCAAAAAGATTATTTAAAAATGGTATTAGATAATGAATCAGGATTTGAAGCAAGTAAGCAATATTCAGATAGTACTATTTTAACTAAATGAAAAGAGAAAATTGATACTCTTGATAAACAACAAGAAGCAATTGAAAAAAAATATAAAGAAATCCGTGATTTTCCTTTAAGTAATAGTGTTTATGATTCAAAATACGATGCAAATATAACTAACAAAATCATTTATGCTTTAGCTACAAAATCATCTAAAGATTCTTTAGATTCAATAATAACTAGAAATACTAACAAAATTAATTTCCGTTCAAATGAATACAATACCGAACGTGGTGCAATCGATAGAACTACTTCTACAGAATATTCAATTTCTAATCCAAGTGGTGCATCATATAATAATTTAAAAACTTCAATGGATTCAGTTTCCAAAGCACTTAATGATTATTTCAACGCTGTAATAACTAGTGGTAAAACCGAAATTGAAAAATATTTTGCAAAATTAGCTGATTATCCAATTACTGAACAAAATTCTGCAACTTATAGTGGAAATTACAATAAAGCTAAAAACCTTATTATCAATACAATTAAAGATCAAGTTAAAAACCTTAGTTCAAAAAGCCAACTAAATCCATTTGCTAATTTAAATGCTACAAACGAGCAAATTCAGGCAATTATTGATTTAATTAGTAAAGTTAATAAATTAAATAATGACAAAAATTCAGTTAAGTCACAAATTGAAACTTATAAACAATCAGAAAATGACTTTAATAATTTAGGTTCTTTTGAATTTGCAAGTTCTACAAGTCAGATTGATTTAGAAGCTCTTGAGGCATTTGATAAAAACTTAACAAATGCTTCTGATAAAACTGTTCAAAATATTTTTGAATCAACTGCTATTCTTACTAAGTTTTATAATGATAATAATAACATTTTTACTCAACAATGAATAGAAAAAGCAAAAGGTCTTGACGGTGCGATTAATGAATTTAATACCGAAATAGATAAATTTAACTATTTAGACGACAATCAAAAAACAAGTGCTAAAAATAATTTAAAAAGTGCTTTGAGTACATTCAATATTTTTTCTTATAATGAAAATACAGTCAAACTTATTCTAAATAATGAATTTATTAAAAAAATAAATAATCATATGTCTAGTGCTTTTGTGACTGCAAAAGAAGAAGCTAAAACTCAAATTTCAGCATTAGATAAGTTAACAGAAACAGAAAAAGATCAAGCTAAACAAGAAATAGATAATGCTACTCTTTACAAAGACAATTATGATGAAAATAAACCATTTACTGACAAAATTTTAATAGGTTCAGATAAAAACATTAAAGCAATTGTTGATAAATGAACTGAAAGAGCTAGAATTAAAGACTATACTGCTACTTTTGATTATCCAAATAAAAATATTGAACCTACAACTGCTGACAAAAGTTTAGTTTCTCAACTAAGTATTTCTCCTGATGCAAACGGTTTAGAAACTAAAGTTATTTCTATTAGCGGTAATGATAACACCGGAACTTTAACCGTTACTTATAAAATAGTAAAAACAAGTGATAAAACTAATGTTTATACTCAAGATAAAACCTATGATATTACTGGTTTTGCTAATGAGCAAAATAGAGTTAATAAATTAAATGCTACTCCAGATTATAAAGATGTGAGTGAAAAACCAAATATTCAAGCTTCAGCTGTTGTAAAAAGAGATAATAACGATGAAGATATTACTTGAGTATTACCAACAAAAACACAAATTTATGCAGGTAGTGTTAAATATCTTGGTTATAACGATATAGACGGTAAAATTAAAATTGCATATAAATTGCAATCAACTGTTAATGCAAATGCAATTTCTAATGAAAAAACTGCAGAAATTACTGGTTTTCAAACAGAATCTACTAGATTAAATAATTTAGTCAAACAAGACACAGATGCTAATCAAAATACAATTCTTAACATCACTGCAGACCCTATTAAACGTGCTTCAGATTCAACTTTAAATACTGATTACACAATTGCATTAGCAAATAATTATGGAACTACTAATAAAGTTGAATTAACTGATTTATCATCTCCTACAAATAATGATACTGATGGTTCAGTTTCGTATACATATAAATTAAAAACTACAAGAACTAAAGAAGATTTAGTAACAATTGCTGAAGAAGCGGTTGATAACAATAATATTTATAGTGATCTTTCAGCATCACAAACTAGAACTGGCTTTTTAACTCAAGCTAAATATGAACAAAATCAAAAAGATGCAAAGAAAGAAGCAATTAATAATTATCAACATTTAAATGATGAACAAAAAACAGCACTTAAAAATGAAATTGATCAAGCTAATCTGGATCAATTAGATCAAATTGCGCAAAATGCAAGTGAATTAAATGATGCAATGAAAGCTTACAACAATGCAACTGATAATATCGAAACAATTAAAAAAGGCACAGATTATACTCAAGCAGATAATAAGAGTGCTTTAGATGATGTAGTAAATCAACAAAAAACCGATGTTGATAAAACTAAAGGATCTAATTTATCATTAAAAGAAGTTAAAGATAGAACTAAAGCAATTCAAGAGGCAATTAGTAATTTAAATGGTGATGAAAAATTACAAGAAGCTAAAGATGAAGCGATTAGAAAAATTAATTCTGATTATTCATCATTAACTGATAAACAAAAAGAAAAATCAATTGCTTTAATTAATGCTAAAAATACCATTGCAGATGTTGAAAGTCAAGATAAAACTAATAATGCATTAAATTCATCAATGAAAACCTTGAACGATTACATAGCAGATCAAGATGCTGTAACAGCAGGCAATAATTATACTTATACTACTAACGCCTTAAGAGAAGCCTATGATGGAAACCCAACTAAAGATGGAAATCAAAAAGGTGGAGTAATTAAAGAAGCCGAAGATTTAGTAACTACTTTAAATACTGACAATAATGACAATTTAATGAATAAAGAAACAATTGATGCTTTAAACAAAAAAATTAAAGGCGCAATTGATGCTTTAAATGGACAAGAACGTTATGATGAAGAATTAGCAAGATTAAATGGTTTATCTCTTGCTCTAGCTAAAGTTAAAGATGCAAAACAAGCTACAGATACAGCAAGTGAAATTGACACTAATGAGGTTGAATTCATTTCTTCAACTATGCCTGACAATGTAACTCCAGTTGATTTAGTTATTTCAAATCCAAATGAATTAACAGGTAAATTAGACTTAAGTTACAAATATCAATCAACTAAAGAAAATCTTGAAAGTGTTCAATCAACCAAAGTTTATACATTAAATAACAATAATGCCTTAAGCACTTTAACTGAACAAGAAAGAGTGGACGCTATTTTAGCTGATTCAAACATTCCGTTTACTATTAATGAAAATGATACTAACGCAATTGATAGAAATCAATTACCAAATGCAGTTGCTAAAGAAGCTATTAAAGCGTTTAACAACCCAGCAAACTTAGATGTTGAAGGTTACTTAAATAGTATTGAATTATCGCCAAACAATGACAATGGTACATTAGATATAACATTCAAAATTGCTTCAACCAAGGCAATATTAAATTCAAACAATGATCCACAAAACCCAGCAGTTGTTTCAACTAACACAAGAAAAATTACTTTAACAGGCTTTAAAACAACTTTACAAGCTGAAAAAGAAAAAGTTACTGAATACATTAATAACAATGTTCCTGAAACAAAAAAACAAGCTTTATTAGATGAATTAACAAACGCTAATACTCTTGATGAAGTAGCTAAAGTTCAACTTAAAGCAGAAATTGAAAAAGCTATTGCAGATGCAACAAATAATTACCCTTATTTAAACAACAATCAATTAGATGCTTATAAAGCAGATTTAAAATCAGCTACTTCAACTGAAGCAATTCAAGCTTGTAGCACAACAGCGAACACATTAAATGCTAAAATGAAAGAATTAAGTGATGCTGTTAAAGCTGAATTAACTGCTTTAACCAATAAAGTTGTTGAAGATAATCAAAACAACGATGCTAAAACAGCCATTGTTTATACTTTAGCAGATGCTGATAAAAAACAAGCTTATGATAATGCTTTATTAGCAGCTCAAGAATTACTTAATAAAACTAATGGTGCTAACTCAGAATTGAGTGCTGTTGAAACAGTATTAAGTAATTTACAAACTGCTTATGGTGAGTTAAATGGTGATCAAAACCAAAATGCATTAAACGAAAGAATTGATGCTTTAAACAATTTAACTGATGATCAAAAAGCACAATTAAAAGAAAATATTGCTAACGCCGACGCTCAAGCAGATGCTGAAACTATTGTAGAAGCAGCAGAAACATTAGATGCCAAAATTGCCGATGTTAAAGAACAATTAGACGAATTAAATGATTACAAAAACAATGATGTTTATAAATTAGATAAAGAAAATAAAGACGCTTATGATACAGCACTTAAAAATCTTCAAAATGCTTTAGATGAATTAAGCAACAAAGACTTAACTTCTGTAAGTGCTGATGATCTTAACAGTGAAGCTACTAATTTAGACACCAAAGTAAGTGAAGCAAATGAAGCTAAAGACCTATTAGATGGTATTAGAAGCGATCTTAAAGATAAATTAAACAATTTTGATAACTTAACTCCTGCTAACAAGCAAACGTTAATCAATTTAATTAATGCTGATGACAAAGAGTTAAGCGCTAAAAAAGTGACTGATTATCTAAACCAAGCATTAAACTTAGCTAAAACTAACGTTAATAATGAAATAGACAAATTAACACATTTAACACCAGCAGAAAAACAAGCTTATAAAGATGCCGTTAATGAAGCTGAATTAAACACTGCAGACGGTGAAAAATATGACAAAAATATTAATGACATTTTAGCCCAAGCTAAAGCGGATGATGAAGCCAAAAAAGCTTTAATTAAAGCTATTAATGACAAGCAATATTTAAACGATGCTCAAAAAGCGGCTTTAATTGACAAAGTTTATAAAACTCCATTAGCTGAACTTAATGAATTTGAAAAAGATGCTAAATCATTAGATGACGCAATGAAAACATATAGCGAAATTGCCTCTGTTGATAAAGATAGCATCAAATATAAAGAAGCATTCGAAGATAGACAAGCCGAATACAACAATCAAATTACTAATCGTGACAATGCTTTAAATAAAACTGATGGTGCTAATTTATCATTAGACCAAGTTAATGAAGCAATCGAAAAATTAAATAAAGCAATCAACGATTTAAATGGTGAAGAAAGATTACAAAGAGCTAAAAATGAAGCGCTTGCTAAAATCAATGGTGATAATCCAACTTACACTGATTTAACAGATGCTCAAAAAGCAGTTTTAATTAATCAAATCAATGCCCAGACATCAATTGTTGATGTTAATGCAGTTGATGCTAAGAACAAGCAAATTAATGATTTAACCAAAATGCTTAAAGACAATATTAATGGTGAAAGTGGTATTAAAGACTCAATTCACTACACCGGTTCAGAACATGATGTAAAAGGCGAATATGATGAAGCTATTGAAGCAGCTAAAGAATTATTGGCTAAATTAAATGAGCCAAATTCTGATACTAATAATATTGTTGATTTAGATAGAATTAAAAACCAAAACCAAGCCGTTCATGATGCAATTGCTGCCTTAAATGGTGAACAAAACATTAAAAAACGTAGAGAAGAAGCTTTAGCTAAATTAGAAGAATTAGAACACATTAATAATTTACAAAAAGCAGCTTTAACTACTCAAATCGATAATGCAACATCACCAGAAGAAATTGATGAAATTGTTGCTAATGCAACTAACTTAAATGACCAAATGGCCTTATTGAAAGAGGAATTAGCAAATCAAGCACCAGTTAAAGACACACCTAAATACTTAAATGCTGATGAAGATCCTCGTAATAAATATGATGATTTATTAAATGAAGCTACATTTTTAGTTGACAAAGAAAATGGTGGTGCTCAACTAAGCCCAGAAGCAGTCGCTAACTTAATTAATGACATTAAAGTTGCTGAACAAGCACTAGATGGTAATGAGAAATTCGATGAAGTAAAACAACAAATTATTGCTGATATCGATGCTTTAGAACATTTAAATGATGCTCAAAAAGCAGCGCTTAAAGAATCATTAAATGAGAAAAAACTAATTGCCGACCTTAAACAAGTTGGTGAAGATGCTAAACTTCTTGATAACGCAATGGCAGAAATTAAAGCTAAAGCTCAAGAAATAGCTAATGATTTAGCCCAAGAAGGTAATTATAAATATGTAGCAGCAACCGAAGAGCCAAAAACAAATTATGATAATGTTAAAGCACAAGTTGATGCGTTAGTTGATCCTAGTGGTAATAACTTAAACTTAAAAGAAGTTCAAGACTTACAAAAAGCCTTAATAGCGGCTGAAAAAGCACTTGATGGAGAAACTAACTATGATTACTTTAGAAATAAAGCAATTGAAAAAATTCAAAACAATCCTAATTTAACAGATGAAGAAAAAACAGCCTTAATTGACCAATTAAATAATGTTCAATCTCCTAACGACGATGAAAGAATTACTAAAGAAGAATTTTTAAACAATTTAGACAAAATTGTTGATAAAGCAAAATTAATTGAAACAATTAAGAATGATGACAATTTAACTACAGAACAAAAAGCAGACTTGATTGATGACGTTGTTAAAGCAGATTCAACACAAGCAAACTATGATGATGTGCTTGGTAAAATCAAAGCTAAAGAAGATGCATATAAAACATTAAATAATGATGATTCATTAACAGAATACGATAAGGTTAAATTAAGCAAAAACATAGCTAAAATTGAGCCTAATAGTCCTAAATTTAATGAAGAGTTAAACAATGAAAAAATCAAACAAAATGCTATTAAAGAAATTAGAAACGATGATAATTTACCTGAAACAACAAAGAACAATTTAGCTAATGAAATTGCTGAATTAGACAATAAACAAGCTAAATCAGCGTTAAATTACCAAATTGATAAGGTTAAAGAAAAACAAAAATTAATAGACGAAATTCAAGCTTCAAATCTACCAAATGAACAAAAAGAAGCTTTAATTAACGAAATAAATTCATTCAAGGGAAACGATGACAAAGCTCCAGTAATCCTTGACAAAATTCGTGATCAATTCAATAAATTGAAAGAAATTCAAGAAGATCCAAACTTAAGCCAAGAAGACAAAGCTCAATTAGTTGAAGATGTTTTAGCTAACGATCCAAAAGACGAAAAATACTATGAAATAGCTAAAAACATTAACAAGAAACAAGAAGCAATTGATCAAATTAGACAAAATCCAAACTTGACACAAGAACAAAAAGATTCAATTTCTCAAAACATTAGAGAATTAGATGAAACAAACGATGAATTTACTAATAAATTAGCCAATGAAAAAGCTAGATTAGACTTAATTGATCAATTACATCAAGAAGCTAAAGACAACAAAATTTCTGATGAAACCAGAGATAAATTAATTAGCGAAACATTGAATTTAGCTAATGATTCAAGCTTTACAAATAACTTAAATAACGTTAAAGCTAAAGACAAATTAATTCAACAAGTTAAAGCGAGCGATGTGCTTAATGACACAACCAAAGCAACATTGATCAATAACATTTTAGATAATAATGCTACAAGCACAGAATTTGATAATAAACATAATCAAATTACTCAATTATATGTTGATGCTGAAGAATTGGCTAAAGCTAAAAATGATTTAGTAGATTTAACCAAATCTAAGAAATTTGAAAAATTATCTAAAGATAAACAAGATGCAATTAATAAAGCGATTGCCAATTCAGATGAAATTTTAAATAATCTTAACTCTTATAGAAATGAAGATGTGGTTAAACAAACAATTATTGATAAAAAATTAAAACAAGCATCACCAATCTTAATCTGACCATACTTTGTAGCTGCTTCATTTGTAAGTTGATTAATTGGTATGTTAATCTTTGTATTTGGTAGAAAGAAAAAATAAGAAGTTAATTAACAATTAATAAACAATCAAAATCAATCAGTACTAGATAAAAATAGTGCTGATTTTTTTGTATTTTTTTAAAAACCAAAAAATTTCACAAAAATTACTTAAAAATTTTATAAATGTGAAACTTTAAGGGTACAAATATGTAAAAAATTACATTTTTTGCAAAAAAAAAAAAAAAGTTGCCTCAAAGACGATTTTTTATGCTATATATAAATATATTTAATTTAATTTTATGCTATATATAAATATATTTAATTTAATATGAATATTTGACTTATAAAAAAGAATAAAATAAGTGCTTTTCTAGCTTAAAAATTAATATTTTTAGCTTCCTTAAGTATTTGTTGAAAAAGGAAATTTTATGAACTTAAAAAACAAGAAAAAATGAATTCTTTTACCTTTAAGCGCAGGAGTGACAGTTCCACTTGCTTTACTTACAACAGTAAGTGCATCTGCAAATAATGAACCCCGTGAAGTGAGTTTATCACCAACAGGTAGATGAGATGAGGGTATTCAAAATTGAACAGGTAGAGAGAATATAGGAACATTCCATCCAAGTCAGACAGATTATGTATGAGAAGATTGTGATGAATATGGAACATACTATTATAAACATTGATCATGGAGTCACATAAAAGAGTTTCCTGAGTCCAAAGTAAGAGAATCTATGCAAATAGATAAAGTCGTAAATGAAGATGGTACAATTGATTGGACACTTCAGTATTTTAAACCTTTTGGTTTCGTAGAAATAGAAGGTATTGATAGTGAACAAAAAACATATTTTGCTTTCTTTCTTACTAAAGACATACAATTAAGTTCACCTGTTGAAATTAAGAGATTCGAAAAAGATGGTTCTGATAGACTAATCACTAGTTCAGTTACGTTACAACCAGGACATGAATTATCTTCAAGTCAATTAAAACAAGTTGGTCTTGGTGGTTCTTGACATCACTATGGTACAAATGATGAGCTAACTAGATCTTCACTGGCTAAAGTTGAGTGATATAACCTTCAGAATAAACCGAGTGATAGTTCTAATCATAAGCAAAATCTTCTATTTTCGACATGAAATACAAACGATATTAATGATCCAGGTGGTAAATTTATTGATGGTAAGAAAACATCAATTAGAGATTTTACTTACGATTATGAATTTCAAACTGCCGGATGAGATCATTCAAAATATGAGATTAAATTTAAAACAGCACCTATTCCAGGTGCACAAAAAGGTTATTTTTCAGGAGTTATGACATCTGAAAGATCACGGCAAGATGATGGTACGTACTCTAGAGTTCTTTTAAATGGTGTTAGAAAGAAAGAAACAAAGAAATTTGAAAGATATCCTGTTATTGTAGAACAAGTGTTTGAGGATATTTATGACACTACAAATATACCTACAACCAATTCAACATTAACAAAGACTATTACATCTCCAGTGGATTGATCATATAAAACATTCACTAAAGATGTTCAAATTCCTGCGCAAAGATTAACTCCAACATCAGGTAATGCATCTTATACAGTGAAAAATGAATATTTAATAAATGATATTATTCCTGCTAGTTTAAATGGACTTTCAAATGAGCAGAAAGCGAACTCTATTTCATTTAACCCTACTGCAATACCTGGATTTGATATTGTTTCAACAACTACGAATGTATATAGAAAAAAACTTAATAATTCATTTCTAGAAGATGCTGTAGTAGTGCAAACTGTATACAGAAAAAAAGCTGATAAAACAAAACTTGAAGAAGAAATTAATTATTCAAAAGGTGATTTCTTTAATCAGCATCCATATCTTGATGCAGATGATGATTTAAAAAATGCTTACAATGCAGCTTTAACAGAAGCTAAAAAAGTATTTGAAAATGATAGTGCAAGACAACCTCAAGTTAACGCGGCATACCAAAGTTTAAATCAAGCAAGATTGAAATTAAATGGAAAGATAAAATTCGATAATTTCAAAGAGAAAGCCAGAAAAGTCCTTTTTGAAAGTAATCCTACTTGAGATGAAGGTGGAACTACTGTATCATTAATACCTCTAAATAAATTATTGACACTTCAAAGAGATAAAGCTTGAAGTTTAATTAGTAATGCAAAAAGTATTTCAGATGCTACTCCTATTCGAACTTGAGCAGAAGAGCTTAATGATTTAAGAAAAGAATTAGAGCTATCTAAGGATATTAAAGAAAACCCAGGTAATGATAATCACACTAATTACACAGAAGCTACAACAGGTTCAAAAGAACCGAGTGATAATAAAAAAGATCATTTTGATAAAGCGATTAAAGTTGCTGAAAATTTAAAAGATATTTCAAACTACTTATTACAATCTATTAATACAATTAAATCTGCTAAAGATGCATTAGTAGAAGCTCGTAAAGCACTTAACGGATTTGATAATGTGAATGCTGCTAAAGCTGCTGCTCAACAAACTATTAATTTACTTCCTAACTTGAGTGTAACAGAAAAAAATAATGCTAATAATCAAGTTGAAAGTCAATCTACAATTGCTGGTGTTAATGATAAATTATTTGAAGCACAAAAACTTGATGCTAAAAACAAAATTGATCAATTAAGTAACTTGATAAATACTCAAAGAGATGCTGCTAAACGTTTAATTGACTCAAAATCATCTAAAGATCAAATTGATGCCATTGTTAATAATGCAACATCTGTCAATAATGAAGTTCCAAAACTTACTGCTGCTAAAGCGATTAAAACAAATAATGAAACAAGATATACAGAAGCATCACCAACTCCAAATAAATCAAACTTTGATAATGCTATTTCAGCATTAAATGATTTAACTACATATACAGACTTTGAAACAGCATATCCAGACTTACAAACTAAGTTAACTAATTTATCAAGTGCAACAGCTAATCTTGATGGAGTTTCAAATTTAAATACAGCTAAATCAAAGACTATTGCTGCAGTTAAAGGTTTAAATTTAAGTGACACACAAAAAGATGAAGCTGAAAAACAAATTAATCAACAAACAACAATTAATTCAGTTAATGCAGTAAAAACAAATGTTGAAGGTTTATCAAATGCTAGAGCTAAATATGATGAAGCTCTTGCAGAAAAAGCTAAACCAAACTATATTGAAGCAACACCGAATCCAAATAAATCAAACTTCGATAATGCATTTGAAGCTCTTAATGGAGTAAAAGATAATACAAACTTTACTACTCCAACCAGTGATTTAAGCACTTTAGTTTCAAATATGACTACTGCTATTAATGATTTAAATGGAGATACAAATTTATCTACATCTAAAACAAAAGCTTTAATTGAAATTGGCAAATTGACTTCCTTATCACTATCTCAAATAGAACTTGCTAAAAATCAAGTAAATGAGAAAGATACAAACTCAAGTGCTAAAGTTGATGAAATTGTTTCAAATGCAAAAAAATTAAATGCTGCACGTGAACAATTACAAATTGCTAATAAAAATCATCTTAATCAACCTAACCATACAGAAGCCTCAACAACACCGACAAATAAAAAAGCTGCTTTTGAATCAGCAAGAAATGCTGTTGATGCTATAAAAGATACAAGTGACTTTAAAACTGCTATTCCAAATATTGATAACTTAACTACTAATTTACAAAATGCTATTAAAAATCTAGATGGAATTATAAACTTAAATAATGGAAAAACAGCTGCTAAAAATACTATTGATGGATTTAGCTCTGACACGTGAGCTTCAACACAAAAACAAACTGCTAAAAATGAAATTGATTCACAAAATACAATTGCTGGTGTTAATGATAAATTATTAGAAGTACAAAAACATTATGCTTTTGATCAAATTGATAATTTAACAAACTTATCAAAAGAGCAAAAACTTAAAGCAAAAGAATTAATTGGTTCAAAATCAACAAATGAAGAATTTAAAGCTTTAGTAGGAGCATATAAATTAGTCAATAGTGCTCTTGCTATTCTTAATGATGCTAAAACAGCAAAGAATTCACCTAAATATACAGAAGCTTCAACAACATCAACAAACCTAAAAACAGCTTTTGATACATCATTAGGTAAAATAAGTGCTTACAACTTAGAAACAGAGACAAACTTTGAATCACTTGTAAACAAAACAACACAAAATCAATTTAATGCAGCTGCAATAGACCTTAAGAGAAAAACAACTGCTCTTGATGGGGATACAAACTTAGCAAAAGCTAAAGAGAATGCTATTAGAGATATCCGGTCATATACTAAATTAGATGAACAATCACAAAGAAATCTTGCAATAGCTACTGTAGAAAAAGACGCGACAAACACAATTGCTAAAGTACAAACAATTAAAGCTAATGCTGAAAAACTTAATGCTGCTTTAGCTGCATTAGAAACTGCAAATGCTCAATGACAAACACCAAACCATTTACAAGCAGATACAGACATAAAAAAAGCATATGAAACTGCTAGAGGAAAAGTAGATGCAATTAAATCACAAAATAATTTCGAATATGAAACACCAAATATCCAAACATTAACAAGTGATTTAAATACTAAAACAGCTGCTCTTAACGGAAATGATAGATTAAGAAAAGCTAGAGAAGATGCTATTGCTAAAATCAATGATACTGCTCAAACACCTCATTTATCAGAGGCTCAAAAAACAAAAGCTATTGAAGCTGTTAATAATGCACAAACTCTTAAATTAATAGATTCTATTTCAGCAAATGTAAGAGATTTAAATAATGCTATTGGTCAGCTTAAGAATAATGAAGTTATTAAACAAACAGATGATTACAAACAATCTGAAGATGGTCCACAAAGAAACTTTGATTCAGTTGTTAGCGAATTACAATCTTGAAAATCAGTAACAGAGTTTACACAACCGACTCCTAACTTATCTACAGATTTACAAAGATTAAAAACTACAAGAGAAGCTCTTAATGGAGATGAAAGATTACAAACTGCAAGACAAGAAGCACTTGCCGCTATTGATGCTGCATCACACTTAAGCCAAAAACAAATTACAGCTGCAAGAAATGCTGTTAATGGTTCAAATGTAGTCGCAACAATTGATGCTATTAAAGCAAATGTAAAAAATCTTGACGCTGCTAAAGCTCAATTAGAAAGAGCATTAGAAGCAGAAAAAACTTCAAACTATAAACAAGCTTCAGATGATAAAAAACAATCATTTATTAATGCTAAAAACGCAGTTAACAACATTAAAGATCAAACAGACTTTACTCAACCAGTTGATGCTCAATTAGCTAAAAACTTAGAAAATGCTATTGCAGATCTTAATGGTCAAGGTAGATTAACTACAGCTCAATTAGCAGCTAAAACTGCTATTGAAGGAATGTCTAATTTATCAGACGATCAAAAAACAGCCGCTAAAGCCGCTGTTCAAGCTGCAGATAGTCTTGACTCAATCGAATCAATTAAAAACAATGCATCTAAATTAAATGATGCTTTAGGTGTTTTAAAAGATGCTATTGCAACAGAAACTACACCAAACTACACACAAGCTTCAAATCAACAAGCATTTGATGATGCTAAAAAAGCAGTTGCTGCATATAGCAATCACTCTGACTTTAATAATCCAATTTCAAATATTGATAATTTAAAACAAGCATTGACTAATGCTAAAGGTGCTCTTGATGGAGAAGAAAGACTTAGAACTGAAAGAGCAAAAGCTAAATCTATTATTGATAATTTACAAAACATAACACCAACTCAAGTAACAACTGCCAACAATTTAGTTGCAAATTCAAATGATTTAGAACAAATAAAAGCTATTGCTAAGAATGCTCAAGATATTGATTCAGCTTTAGCACAAGCTAAAGAAGATGCTAAAGTTAAACAACAAGTTAAATATACAGAAGCAGAAGGAAGTTTTAAAACTGCATTTGACAATGCACTTGATAAAGTTACTGACTTAAAACAAAAAGTTGACTTCCAAAATGCAGATGAACAGTTAAAAACTAAATTAACAAACTTAACTAATGCTAAAAATGCTCTTAATGGAGAAACAGAACTTCAAAGTAAAAGAGATGCCGCTAAAGCTGAAATTGATAAGTTATCTCCATTAGATGAAAAAATCAAAAACAAAATTAAAGATCAAATTCAAAAAGCTGCAAATTCACAAGTTGTAGAAAGCATTAAAAATAATGCTAACGACTTAAATGAATTAGCACAAAAACTTGAAGAAGCTAAAGAAATTATTAATTCTCCAAAATACACACAATCAACACCTGAGGAACAACAACAATTCAATGATGCTAAAAAAGCAATTGAAAATACTATTGCTGCAAAATCAGATGGAACACAACTAGTTGATAATAAACAAGAATTAATTAATAATTTAAATAACGCAAAAGATGGTTTATCTGGAGCAAACAAATTAAAAGATGCTCAAGATGCTGCTCTTAGAGAAATTGAAAACTTACAATACTTATCAAAAACTCAAAAAGATAAAGCAAAACAATTAGTAAATGCTGCTACAACAGTTCAAGGAGCAAAAGACATTGCTACAAACGCAACAAATGTTAATGCTGCCATCGAACAAGTTCAAAGATTTAATGATGTTAAATCAAAACCTCAATTCACAGAAGCATCAACAACACCTACAAATAAAAAACAAGCTGCTCAAACAGCGTTTGACAACTTATCAGGTGTTGAGTCAATTATGGACTTTACAACAAGTCCTATTGCTGACATCGTAGAGAAAACAGAAGCTCTTAATAACGCAATCAACTCACTTGATGGTAACCAAAACTTAGATGATGCAAAAGCTGCTGCTAAAGCCGAAATCGAAGGATTAAAAAACTTATCAGATACACAAAAACAAGCTGCTAAAGCTGAAGTTGAGAAAAAACAAACAATTGCTGACGTTCAAGCAACTCTTGAAAATGCTAAAAAGTTAAATGTTGCTAAAGGAGCATTAAACGCAGCAAATGAAGTCGAAAAAACAAAAGCATACATTGATGCTTCAAAAACTGCTAAAGATGCATTTAATGATGCAAAAGACAAAGTTAATGCAATTAAAGATGTTGAAGACTTCTCACAACCTATTGCAAACATCGACACATTAACATCTAACTTAAATAATTCAATCAGCAACTTAGATGGAGCTAGAAACTTAAAAGAAGCTCAGGATGATGCTATTGCTAAGATTGATGCTTTAGTAAACTTAACAACAGATCAAAAAGACGCTGCTAAGGATGCAATCAGAAACGCTACAACTAAAGATCAAGTAGCTAACGTGCTTTCAAATGCTCAAAAAGTTGATAAAGCTATCGCTAAATCAAATGAAGCTGCTGATAAACAAAACACACCAGCTTATGTAGAAGCTTCAGATGAAGCAAAAGAAAACTTTAACAAAGCTAAAGAAGCACTTGATGCAATCAAGAACACAACAAATTTTGAAGTATTAAGTGTTGATGCTGATGCACTTATTAGTGCTTTAGATGCTAAATCTAAATTACTTGATGGTTTAGCTAACTTAGTGACAGCAAAAGAAGAAGCTAAGAAAACAGTTGATGGAATCGAAGGATTATCTCAAAGTCAAAAAGATTTAATTAAAGCTGCTATTGAAGATGAATCAACAAATTCAAGACAATTAATTGATCAAATCCTTGATAATGCTGCTAAATTAAAAGAATTAGTCGATGCATTAGAGTCTGCTAAAGCAAAACAAACAAATCCTGATTACACAGAAGCTGATAAAGATAGACAAACTGCATTTACTAATGCTAAAGACGCTATCAAAGATGCTATTGCAAGCTTTACAGATCCAAAGCAACCAATTGCTAACGCAGATAATTTATTATCAAATATGACATTAGCAACTGGAAAATTAAATGGAGATGATAAATTAGCTACAGCTAAAACTGAAGCAATTAAAGAAATTGATAAATTAACCAACTTATCAAAAGCTCAAAAAGACGCTGCTAAAGATTTAATTAAATCTGAAGACACAAATACACTTGCAAAAGCACAAGACATTGTTAATAATGCAAAATTATTAAACAATGCATTGTCTACGCTTGAAGCTGCTAACGACAAATTAGATGAAGTGGATTACACACAAGCTTCAAAAACTGCTAAAGATGCATTTGATAAAGCTAAAAACGCTGTAAATGCAATCAAAGATACAAAGAACTTTGAAAACAAAGTACAAGACATTGAATCATTAACAAGCAAATTAGCAAATGCTATTAGTAACCTTGATGGTAAAGATAGATTAGTTAAAGCTAAAGAAAAAGCTGCTCAAGATATTGATGCATTACAAAACATCTCAGAAACACAAAAAGCTGCTGCTAAAGCTAAAATTGAAGAACAAAACACAATTGACAATGTAAATAACATTGTTGCAAATGCAGAAGCAGTCGATACTGCTCTAGGAACAATTAAAGACATTGTCCCAGTTAAAGAAAAAGTTCAATTCAAAGAAGCTGATGCAGACAAACAAAATGCATTAACTACAGCATTAAATAATTTAAATTCATTACAAAGCAAAGAAGACTTTGAGAACGCTGTAGAAAACTTACAAGATAAAGTGCAAACTCTTAAAGATGCTCACAAAGCATTAAACGGAGATTCAAACTTAGCAAAAGCTAAAGCAGATGCTATTGCTGCTATTGATAAGTTAAGTTACTTATCAGAAGCACAAAAAGAAGCTGCTAAATCTGATATTAATGCTAAAGAATCTGTTACAAATGTAAATAACATTGTAAACAATGCTACTTTAATGAATAATGCTAAAGAAGCTCTAAATAAAGCTTCTAAAGCACAAAAAACACTTGCTTACACAGAAGCTTCAGAACAACCAAAAGCTAACTTTGATGCAGCTAAAGCTAATGTAGAAGGAATTAAAGATATTACTAACTTTAATGAGCCAGTAGATAATATAGTTGATTTAACAAATAAATTAAACAATGCAACTGCTGCTCTTGATGGAAGTGCAAGCTTAGATGCTGCTAAAGAAGAAGCTCTTAAAGAACTTGCTAAACTTTCATACTTATCAGATGAACCAAATTCATTAGATTCAGAAAAATTCAAAGCTTCTGAAGTTATTAAAAACGCTACAGATGCTGAATCATTAGCAAAAGCTATCGAAGATGCTAAAGCTTTAAACAAAGCTAACTACGATAAAAAAGTAGATGAATTAAAAGATTTAACAAACCAATACTTACAAAGTACATATGGAACAGATGTTTCAAAAAAACATAGAGAAAATGTTGTTAAAGCAATTAATGATTTTAATTCAAAAGCATTCTCAGATACAAATGGAGAAGCTGCTATTGATAAAGCTCAAAACTTACTTGATTTAGTTGATTCAATCACAACAAACAAATCAAGAAATAACTTTGAAGCATTAGCTGAAGCTTCAGACCTTGCTAATATCGATACTTTAGCAAACGCTGTAATTAAACACAATTACTTTGAAACATCTACAAAAGCTAAGAATAAACTTAACTCAACAGACCTTAAAAACATTAAACAATTAGTTTCTAAGGCTGGAGATATTCAAGATTTAAACGTGCTTACAACAGCTATTACTAAAGCATTAAAAGATAACTCACCAATGGTGGTTTGACCATACTTTATAGCTACTTCAGTAGCGACTTGATTAATTGGTATGTTAATCTTTGTATTCGGTAGAAAGAAATAAGAAGTTAATAAACAATTAATAAACAATCAAAATCAATCAGTACTAGGTAAAAATAGTGCTGATTTTTTTGTATTTTTTAAAAACCAAAAAATTTCATAAATGTGAAACCACCCCAGCAACATTGAGGTGTTATTATGTCTAATTAACCCTTCTTTCCACTTTTAGTGTCCCTGTTTATTTCTTTTGTTTAGAATTTTCACAAGAAGCAACAAATGCCACAGGAATTAATGTCATACCTGAAATTGATACAATTTTCAAAAAAGTTTTAATTTTTTCATAATTCTAAAATTAATATATAATGAACCTATATATATATATATATATATAATGATTTCATATGTATTTAGAAATCATCAATAATAACTCCCGTGACTTGAGTTATTTTTATGTTTATTTTAATGTGTATATATTTATATTTAATTAAAACAATTAACAGGAGACTTCATTTATGAAGAAAAAAAATATATTTACGCTTTTAAGCGCTGCTCTTTCTTCATCTATACTTTTAATTTCTTCAGTTCCTATCTATATGGGTAAAGATACTACTGATGCTAAATATGACAGTTTCTTTTATGAAGATACTGACATTTATTCTAATACAAGATATAGTCAATATGGTTCATATGACGATGGAAACGGGTATCAATTCTATGGATATAAAGGAACTCAAAATTTAGTAACTATTGGTGATCCATCAGTAACTGATAATAGAAATCCTAATTTCTTAAATACAAATTATTTTGATAGATTCACTAAAAGAGCTAATTGGGTTGATGATAAATCATTAAATGGTAGACGTAGAAAATGAAAATTAATTTTTCATAAAGATCAACCAGCTAATTTTAGAGAAAACAGATATTTAGGTGGTTTTTATTTTTCTCAAGACATGATTTTAGCTGATAATTCATTCGTTAAATTTTCATTTTATCCAGCTGATATTAATGTTATTGATTATGCAAATGTTTCAACAAAAGAAATTCCGGTTTCATGAACTAAATTACCAACCAATAAAAGTGATTACACTTTTATTAACCCGCTTTATTCTCAAAATCCTTACTTTGAAGATAAGTGACAAAATATTGTTAACTGAGTAAATCCAGAAAATACTTCTACTGCTGGAGCAGCTGGATATAACAATAATAGCGAAATTAGATTAAGAGGATTGTGAACTAATTCTGCCTACCCTTGAACAGCAGAAGAACAAGTAATTGCTGAAAAAAATGGTTTAACTCGTGATAGCCGCTCAGATATTGCTAATAGATTAATTAACGACCAAGTTACTACCCTTGGAAAGGGAACACCTGGTTTCTATCATAAATCTACTAAAAAAATTAATAAATTTGAAAATGGTGAAGTAGCAAGACAATTAATTAATGATGGCTTGTATGATGAAGAATTATTAAATAATGAAGGTATTGGTTTTTGAAATTTATTAGAAAAAAATGCCGGATATATGTTTAGTTTTTTCATTGATGCACCAAATGCCAGAAATAGGGGATGATCAAACAACGTTGTAGTTGTTGAATTTGAAACAGTTGATAATCCTAATTTTAAATGAAATGGCAAAACTTCTGTTCCAACCTTTTTAGGTGGAGCTTACACTCTTTTTGATGTTGGATTTAACTCTGGTTTTGAAGGTGAATCTGGATTTATCATAAGAAGTGAAAAAACTAAATCAACTGAATACAAATTTAGAATTAAAGAAACAGTTAATTCATCTGAAGCTAACATATATTTACCTAAATCAATTAAAAGAAGAGAAGATGATGAAATTGATAATAAATTGTATGAATTAGGTCTTTATTACACTAATAAAGATGGCACAGAAATGAAATTACTTGATTTAGATAGAACAAAATACAATAACATAAATAATGCAAGAGAATATTATAGTGAATACACTTTAAATTCACCGCTTAATAATATTGATCCAAGCACTTTCAAAATTAAAGCAAAAATTAAAGACACTAATTTCCAAAATCAATGAAATATTGCAGAAGCAAAACTTGCTAACACAACTAAAGATTCTCAAGGTTTTTATGTTTTTAATGATTTAGCCTATACTCCTCTTATTACTGATAGATTAAAAATTGAACAAATGTTACAAACAGATTTCCCTAATTTATCAGGTTGAGTTAGTGAATTAGTTCAAAAATTTATTAATAATGAATTTAAAGATAGGGGTGAAAATAGTAGCGAAAGTGATGTTTGATTTAATGATCATAACAACAGAAGTACACCTGATGATAAAAAGTATGTATACACTTTTATTAAATTATTGAGATTTATGATTCCTACGATTCAATTTGCTTCAGAAGTTGATGAAATTTATTATTCTGATGCAAATAAAGGATTATCTAGCGATGAAAACAAATTAATTTCTCAATTAAATTTTGCTTATTCTTCTACTCAAAATTTAAAAGAAATGGTTGAAAAACTTCATGAATTTTTATCTAGTGGAAAAAATGCCTTAAAAAACGATCAACCTCTGCCACAAGGGCAAAAAACTGCTACTCAATGAGGTTATAAATTAAATTACATTTTAGGTAGAGATCACCAAACCTATGATCAAGAAGTGGCAAAATTAGATGGATACAAAGTTGCTAATGACAAAACAATTAGTGGTAAGATTAATGATCTCGCAACTAGTGAGTTTAGTCAAAATTATCCTGAAGCATACCAAAGTTTAACCCAAGCTGAAAAAGATAATTTAGTTAAATTGTTTAAAGAAAAAGCAATTGACATTATCAATAATCAGTTTAAATTAACTGCAGCTAATGGTGGTATTGATAACTTAATTGAAACCAATTCAAATACCAATTTAGAAACATTGGAGCAATTACAAGCAGAAGTTGCTGATGCAATTTTGAAGCGTAAATATTTAAATGATTATGTAACTTGAATTAACAATAATTTAAAAAATGACGATGGAAGTTGAAAAGAAACTGTTTCTGAAAATACTATAAGTTCTCATGAAGATGGTGAAAAATACAATAAATTTATTGATGCTTTTGACAATGCAGAATACCAAAAAATCTTTTTAAATGATCCAAGTAAAGGCTTTTTAACTGATTATGCTAAGTTTAACAACTTCAAAACTAAATTGGATAATGGACTTAATTTATTAACTGAAAGTTTAAATGCTTTAAATGGTAATAAAAATCAAGCTCAAAAAGCAGTTGATTCATTTGTTTTTGTTGAAAGTGATGAAACTGAAAGACAAGAATTTGCTACTTTATTAGCAAGATTACAAAATAACTATAAAAGTAATAATGGATCAGTTAATGACGATGTATGAAGTGAAAATAATAGTGAATTAGCAGAACAAATTAATAAAATTTTTGCTAAAGCTAAAACTAATTCAATTGCTAAATTAAATAAATTAACTAATTTAACTGAAACTGATAAGACAGAATTTTCAAGATTAATCAATGAAGCAGAACTTAATCCAATAAGTGAAGAATTTACTCAATTTGGTAATGATGCAAATTTAAAACTAATTTATGATAAAGCAGTATTAATTGATCATATTCGTTCATTAACTAATTTAACTGCTAAGCAAAAAAAATCTTTAATTGATCAAATAAATATTACAGATAGCAATGATAGTAATTATGTAAATCCTGAAAATTATGAAACCTTTAAAACTAATGCAACTAATTTAGATACTCAAATTAAAGCATTAAAAGATTATTATGATGGATTACCTGATTCACTTAAACCAAATAATAATGGCGAAATTACTGATGAACTTTACGCTTATGAAAAAACTCAAAGTGAAAAAGATAACTACAAACAACTTATTGAGCAAACCAAGGCAGTAATTGATGATTCTGCTACTACTCCAATTACTAATAGTGCAGAAATTGAAACTTTATTAAGAGATCTTGAAGATGCCAAATCTAAATTAGATGGTTCTAGTTCATATTTACCAAGACAAAATGAATTAAAACACATGACAGTTGAATTAAAACAACAATTGTTAAAAGAAATTGATACCACAATTACTAATGAAAGTGATAAAGAAAATCAATTTAAAAAAGTTAAAGCCTTAGACCTAGCAATTGGTAAAGAATTAGAAAAAATTAACCAATGACAAACTAATGATGTGGCAGATACTAATGTTGGTTATAAAAATGCTATTGATTCACTCAAAAATGCTGCCGATAGTTTAACTACCAAGTTAAATACTGCATTTAACTTAAAATTAGCAGATGGTAATCAAAATAAAGATAAATTAAATCAAGTTGAACAAACAGATCCAAATGATTACAGTGGTCTTTATACTAAAGCTTTAGCTAACTTTAAAGCTTTAAAAGAAGAATTAAGTAAACTTAAATCTAAACTTGATGAAAGCACTCGTTTATATAAGTTAACTATTAATCACACTAATAATAAACCACAATTATTTGCTACTAATGTAGCTAAAAATTATGCAACTGATCAAAGTCCTTTTACTGTGGCAATTAATGATAATCAACCAGATGCTGTTATTAAAAATATACAAGTAGTTGCCGCTAATGATATTGATGGTAAACTTGAAATTACTTATGAAATAGTTTCAGCTAAAACTGATTTAACTGATGTTAAAACTAAAGTGCAAACTTACGTTTTTAAAGCAGATACTCAAGATAATTATCAAACTGAAAAACAAAGATTAAATACTATTGCTAATAGTATTAATGAAGATAAAAGTAAAATTAGTCTTAATTTTACAGCTGCCAATGAATTAGCTAATTCAGAAACTGCTAAAAATAAAGCTAATTATTCATATTCAAATGCAACAAATGAAGAATTAACTTTCGATATCGCAAACATTAATCCAGAATCCGATTTTGGTAGAAGTACTTTAAACTTCACTTTAACTTCAACTAAATCTAAAGAAGATTTATTCTGAAGACAAGATAATAATTTAGATAATATCACTTATACTGCTCCACAATCTGATGTCAATAGTGTAACAATTTCTGGATTTAAAAATGGTGAAAAAACTAGATTAGATGGCTTAAGTGGTTATAGTATTGATAGAAATGATAAATCTGAAATTTTAGCTTCTAAAATTACCATAGAAGATTTAGATAACAGTAAGTGAAATTGAAGTCCTGAAGAAGATGGTCAATATACCTTCGTTGATAAAAAAATTGTTGCTTATAACGATATTACTGGACAAATTAAATTAGGTTTCAAATTACAATCAGCTAAAGAAAATCTTGAAACTATTAAATCAGAAGAGAAATTTGTAACTATTTCTGGTTTTAAAACTGAATTAGACAGAATCAATGAATTAATTAAAAATACTTCTCCTACTTCTGTAATTAGTCAAAAATCAGGAACAACAAACAATAAACCTTCTGCTTTAACATCAGCTGATTTTGTTACTAATGTTCCAGATTCTCTTGCTAATCAAAATGTTAAAATTGATTCTAATTTAACATTAAACTCAAACGATGATACAGGGGAAATTGGAGTAGCTTATACATTAATTTCAACTAGAGATAATTTAGTTTCAGATAATTGAGAGCCTGATGTTACTAATTCAGATCCTATTAAATCTAAACAATCTAATACTGTAAAGTTTGCAGGTTATTTAACTAATAATCTTGAAGAAATTAATCGTTTAAACGAATTAGAAGTTTCATATCAAAATAAAAATCCACAATTAATGCCTTCTGGAATTTCTGCTAATAACATTAATAGTGCTTTAGCTGTAATTTTACCTGAGAATAGTGATGCTGAAGTAGTTGAATTAGCTATTACTAATCAAGATGATCGTAGTGGTAGTTTAACTATTTCATATAAATTAAGATCAACTAAAGAAAATTTAAATAATGCAGAAACTGCAACTAAAACTTATACTTTTAAATCAGCAACTAATGATAAATATAAAACTGAGCAAGAAAGAATTGATGCTCTTAGTTATCAACCTACTTTAAGTGAAAATGCTAAATCAAATAAAACTGCTTCTGAAATAAAACCAAGTGATATCGATTTTGCTACAAGCGAAACAGATAAAGCTTATGAAGTTGAAATTGTTTCAAATTCTATTAATGATAAAACTGGAGCATTTACTGTTGAATACAAGATTAAATCAAAAAGAACTGATTTAGATGATATTGTTTCTACTCAAGTAAGAACTGCTACTTTTAATACTTTAACTGAAAGTCAAAGATTAGACAAAGTAATCAATGACAAAACAATCACTAAAGAAATTACTTATGCTGGACAAAAAGCTAAAAATAAAGTTTTAGCTTCAGAAGTAAAAAAAGAAATGTTGAGTCCAAACCAAACATTATTAAGTGATTCGAAAGCTAAAATTGAAATTACTAATGTAAAAGTAGATCCAAACAATAATCAACAAGTAATTGTTACTTATAATTTAACTTCTACTAAAGATAATTTAAGTGACGTTACTTCAAGTTTAACTAAAGAAATTACTATTGGTGGTTTCCAAAGCCCAATTGATAGAGAAAAAGAAATAATTGATGCTTACACCAATGATGAATTTGTTGGTTTAGGTGATGCAACTAAATTAGCTTCTGCTTTCAATGATGCTTCTAAGCATAATGATATTAACTTAACTTTCAAAACTCCAGATAATCACGCTAACGAAAGAATTAGCATCACTAATGTAATTGGTTATAATGATGTAATTGGGGCTTTAAAAGTTCAATTTAAAGTTATTAGTAACAAAAACGGTCAAGATGTAGTTTCAGAACCAAAAGAAATTATTATTAATAATTATTTAACTGAAAAAGGTAGATTAAATAATTTACGTCAAGAGATGTATAATCAAAATATTAATGTTGATTATCCACAAAAATCATTATCAATACCTTCAAAAGCAGTAGATGATAATGATGATTTAAGTAATTTCTACTATACTCAAAGCAATGAAAATAAAGCTGAATTAATTAATGTTTCTAAAGAAAGTGTAGATGATGCTGCAGGAACTGTTAATATTGAAGCCGAACTTAGATCAACCAAAACTCAAGCTGAATTAATTTCTAATTGAGAAGTTGATCCTAATGCTCCTTTTGTAACACCTGTTTCAGATAATACTGATTTAGGTTCTATTAGTGTATCTGGTTTCAGAACTAAGGCAGAGCAAGATAAAATTGATCGTGAAGCAGAAAAAGAACGTTTAAATAATTTAACTGTTGTATTAGATTATGAAAACAAAACTACAACTTTACCTTCAGATGCAGATATTAAAAAAGTAATTGCAACTATTCAAGAAGCTACTCCGGAAGCTAGAGTTGTAATTGATGGTATTGATGCAAGAAATGAAATTGATGGTTCTATTAGAATCCAATACCATTTAGTTTCTGAAAAAAGTGATGAAATTTATCAAGATGTAATTTCAGATAATAAATATGTTCAAATTAAAGGCTTTAAAACTGAGCAAATGCGTCTTGATGAAATTATTCAAAACTTAGCAATTGAAGCCGGAATTAAAAATATTGCAAACGACCAATATGATAAATGAACGGCATCACAATTATTAAAAGACTTAATTTTAAATAAATTAGCAACTAATAAAGATACAAGTTATAACTTAAAAGTAGTAGATAAATCAGCTAATGATAACACAGGTGAAATTAGTTATACTTGACAAATTATTTCTAATAGAGGTACAGTTAATTCACAAAACTTGAATGCTGTAACTTCAAGCAAACAATATAATAAATCAGGTACTTTAAGTGGCTTTAAAACTTTAGCGCAAAAAGAAAAAGAAAGATTAGATTCTATTGATTTTAGTGACAAAGCTGAAAATGGTGTTCTTTATCGTATTGATTATCCAAATAAAGCAAATGAACAAGCTTCAAGTTTAACAAATGCAACCACTAATTGAACTTGAGATACATTAAATAAAGATAATTATGAATTTGTTAATCAAAAAATTGTTGGTTACAATGATTTAACTGGTGAAATTCGTTTAAGTTTCCAAATTAGATCAACTAAACCAGACTTTGCTTCTGTGGTTTCTAATACTAAAGAAATTATTATTAGTGGATTTGAAACAGAATTACAAAGATTAAATAAATTAATTGATGCTAATCCATATGATATTTCATTAAATAACACTGTTAATAAAGAAACTCAAAAAGCTTCAACATTAAATAAAGATAATTTTAGTGCTTCAATTAAAGAAAATGCCGACAATACAAGCGATCATAGCTCTGATTTACTTCTAACAGATGCAAATGATAATACTGGTCAAATTGGAGTTAAATACAAATTAATTTCAAATAGACAAGTAAATACTGATCAAATTGATTTGAAAAAATTAGTAAGCAATTGAAAAGAAACATTCAAAGAACAACAAGTAATTTCTAAAGAATCAACTCCTGTTAATTTTGCTGGCTTCTTAACAAATACTGAAGAAGAGAAAAGAAGAATTGAAGACTTCTTACCAAAAATTGTGCTTGATTTTACAAATCGTGATCAATACTTACCTCTTTATAATAAAAATGATGTAATTGATTCAAAAGTAATTGTTAAATTAAAGAATAATGAAACTTTAGAACAAAATCAAATTAAAGTTAAAGAAAATTCATTAACTATTACTGAACGTGATGATCGTGAAGGATATATCAAAGTAAGTTATACCTTGCAATCAACTAAACCAGGTTTAGAAGGTGCAGAAATTGTTGTTAATCAAACAAGAAGTGCTAATACTAATAAATTAAGCGGTTTCAAAACTGAATTACAAAGATTAGAAGGTTTAGTTTTTGATTTTAATAATAGTGTTAGTGATAAAAATCAAAAACAAGCTTCAGATACTGAAATTACTATCGGTAATTTAAATAAAAATGACGTTAAAACCACAAATATTACAATTAGTAATAAAACTCGTGATGATAGAAATGGTACTTTAAGCGGTACTTATAGCATTTATTCAACAAGAGATGGTTTAAATGACATTCATGTTGATGATAAAAAATTCACTATTAACGGATTTTTAACTGAACAAGAAAGAATTAATAATTTATTAGCAGATGATACAATTCAATCTCATGTTGAATATAAATTAGATAATCAAACTGAAATTTTACCTTCAGAATTATTAGCTAATAAAGAACAAGTATTAAATAATTTAAGTACATATTTTGATATGAACTTAGATAATGAAGCGATTAATCAAGTTAATTTAAAAATTATTGAGTTAAGTGCTGATGATACCGATGGTTCAATTACCTTTAAATATAAAATTGCTTCAACTAAAGAAAACTTAACTGATATTGAATCAGAACAATCTAAAACTATTACTTTAAGTGGTTTCTTAACTGAATTAGACAAGCATAAAAAAGAAGCTAAGAAAACTATTAATGCATTACAAAACATCTCAGAAACACAAAAAGATGCTGCTAAAGCTAAAGTTGAAGAACAAAACACAATTGACAATGTAAATAACATTGTTACAAACACAACAGCAGTTGATGCTGCTCTAGGAACAATTAAAGACATTGCCCCAGTTAAAGAAAAAGTTCAATTCAAAGAAGCTGATGCAGACAAACAAAATGCATTAACTACAGCATTGGATAATTTAAATTCATTAGAAAGCAAAGAAGACTTTGAGAATGCTGTAGAAAACTTACAAGATAAAGTGCAAACTCTTAAAGATGCTCACAAAGCATTAAACGGAGATTCAAACTTAGCAAAAGCTAAAGCAGATGCTATTGCTGCTATTGATAAGTTAAGTTACTTATCAAAAACACAAAAAGATACTGCCAAATCTGATATTAATGCTAAAGAAGCTATTGTAGATGTAAATAACATTGTAAACAATGCTACTTTAATGAATAATGCTAAAGAAGCTCTAGATAAAGCTTCTAAAGCACAAAAAACAATTGCTTACACAAAAGCTTCAGAACAACCAAAAGCTAACTTTGATGAAGCTAAAGCAGATGTAGAAGCAATTAAAGATATTACTAACTTTAATAAGCCAGTAGATAACATCGTTGATTTAACAAATAATTTAAACAACGCAACTGCTGCTCTTGATGGAAGTGAAAACTTAGATGCTGCTAAAGAAGAAGCTCTTAAAGAACTTGATAAACTTTCATACTTATCAGATTCAGAAAAATTCAAAGCTTCTGAAGCTATTAAAAACGCTACAGATGGTGAATCATTAGCAAAAGCTATCGAAGACGCTAAAGCTTTAAACAAAGCTATCTACGATAAAAAAGTAGATGAATTAAACGATTTAACGAACCAATACTTACAAAGTACATACGGAACAGATGCTTCAAACAAACATAGAGAAAATGTTGTTAAAGCAATTAATGAATTTAATTCAAAAGCATTCTCAGATACAAATGGAGAAGCTGCTATTGCTAAAGCTCAAAACTTACTTGATTTAGTTGATTCAATCACAACAAACAAATCAAGAAATAACTTTGAAGAATTAGCTGACGCTTCAGACCTTGCAAATATCGATACTTTAGCAAACGCTGTAATTAAACACAATTACTTTGAAACATCTACAAAAGCTAAGAAAAAACTTAACTCAACAGACCTTAAAAACATTAAACAATTAGTTTCTAAGGCTGGAGATATTGAGGGATTAAATGTGCTTACAACAGCTATTACTAAAGGATTAAAAGACAACTCACCAATCTTAATCTGACCATACTTTGTAGCTGCTTCAGTAGCAACTTGATTATTGGGAATGGCTATCTTTATATTTGGTAAGAAAAAATAATTGTTAAGTAATAATTAACAAGAAAATTAGTCAATTAATCAGTACCAAATTTGCTTGGTGCTGATTTTTTTGTACATTTTGTGCAATTAAACTAGGACAAGAAAAGTAGACAGTTTTTTATTTTTCTGTCTACTTTTCTTGTCCTAGTTTTTTTTTTTTTTTTTACATATATAATGTAAAATAATTAAAAATTTTAATAATTAAACTTAAATATTTAATGTATATATAACGGTAATTATTAAATTTAATTTAGAATTGTAAATTTAATTATAAATTTTTAATTTAAGAAGAGAGAAGAATATGGCAAATAAAAAATTAATAAAGAAATTTTTAACAATTGGAGTAACAACAAGTCCTTTGTTGCTATTTTTACCATCAGCATTGATAAGAGTTGATAACAAAGAAGCCGAAACAGGTGACTATGACCAAATAAATATTTTTTCAACAATCACAAGAAACGCTAATACAGCAGTAGAAAAATATGAAACAGGTTCATGGAACAAAGAAGTTTGAGGAAAAGTGGATCGAACATGATTTCCAAAGAATGATGACCCTTTAAAACCTGAAACAATTATGGAAATTTATGAAAATGGTCGATGGGTTGAATTACAAAATAGCGCTGGACAAAAAACAATTTGAAATCCAAGTGATGATTCCGCAAACGCTTTAAATCCTAATTTCGTTAAGAAAATTAGACTTAGATACTTGTCGATGAGAGCTTATCAAGACCAAGATTCAATGCTTATTCCCGAGAATTATTTTTCTGGTGGTTTTTGATTTTCTAAAGATATTGTTTTGGCAAGCGACATTGATGTAAAAATTTATGACGCGAGAAAATCAAAATATAAAACAAGCCCTAAATTAGAAAGACACGAAACCGTAACAATTGACCCTTTCTCATTTAGTTATACTAGTCGTACCACCGTTTCTCCTACAGTTATTTCAAACACTACCACTACAGACGGCACAAACGAAGAAAGCGTTTCAAAACAATTTTCAAGTAGATACAATGCTTTTTACACAGAAAATCCTTTAACAGGAGCAAAAAACACAAGTTGATCTGATAATAGTGATTGGGGAACAACTGATATTGTTCATGATATTTTTAGCTTTAATGGAGCAGCGTTTTTAAACAAATATGCACTATATAAACCTGACAATGGTTTATATAATGATGCTGCAAGTTTTGCTAAATCAGATGGTTGAATCACAATTCGTAATAGTCTTGGTGGTTATTTTTACTTTGCTTCAGGTCGCGGTACACAAGCTAGACCACAAGAAGTGGTATTAGAATTTGATGTTAGATTTAACATAAATTCGGATGGTACAACTACAAACGATTTCAACTCTACAACAAGATCGTTTTTTGGAACAACTCAAGCCTATCGTTATGATAATCAAAGCTTATTGCAAAAATTTTCTATGCAAAAACCTAGTTTTTGAAGAAACACCAATTTGATTATTAAAGAAGAATATGATGATAGAGTTAAAAAATCATTTAATACTTTAGATTTAAACGCCCCACAAGCAGAATTTTATTTAGTTAATACACAACTAAATAGTTCTAAAAATTTAAATGACAGTAATTCAGTTGTAAAAATTAATAGAAACAATATTAGCAACTATTCTGATTTTAGTAAACCTTTTACTAATAAAGCAGTTATTCAAGAATCTATTGATATTGATAACGTTGATTCTGCATCAACCACACCTTCTACTTGACAAGCATCTAACATTGAATTAGTTATTAAACAAGATGAAAAAAGCAAAAAATATTGAAAATTTGCTAATAATAATGGTAGATTCACATTAAGCGACCGTAATAACTTTTCAAGCGAAGCCAACATAAATTCAAACATTGTTTGATCATTAACTGATTATGGTACTGTTATTGCAACAATCAAAGAATCTAAATGACTAACGAATCTTCAAAAAGCACAATTAATGGCAGATTTAGAAAAGCAAATAGATCAAGATTACAACTTACCAGGTGGAACAGGCAAGAGAAATCTTAATGAATGAATTGCTTATGTTAAGGCATATGATGACTTGCAAAAACAAATTGAAGAAAAGTTCTTTGAAACAGTTAATTATGCTTCAAGCGATGAAAAAGTAACAGTTGATGACTATGATGGAACTAAAAAGTTGGATTATTTATTTTCAACTCCTGCTTACAAAAATAATATTGATTCTCGCAAATTTTCTTATTGAGAATATGCTGCTTACAAGAGTAATGAATTTAATCAAAGCGAAAAATTATTTGATAGATCAAATGCTCCAACAACTGTTAGCTATAACAATCTTCAATCAACCCTAGCAATTTGAAAAGGAGCGAACTTTGGCACTCCAAATGGTTTAAAAAACTTAAAAGCATTAGAAGATAAAATTAACAATTACGCAGTAATCGCCGATTCTGAATACAACAAACAACAAATTAAAACCTTTATTGAAAAAATTAAAAATAAAGCTTTAAATGATTTTGTAAATATTCAAGTTAAAAATGATCAAGGTCAATCAAGCACAACACTAGCAAACGCTTGAAAAGCAAACTGAAAATATGACTATTTAGGCGATATTCAAAAACTAGAAAAAGCTGTTAGTTTAGCTAATGACATTTACACTAAAACCAAAACATTTAATCAAGAATTAGACACAATCAAAACAAGTGATTTATTTACAGGTGGCAGTACATTAATTGACAAAAATCAAGCTAACACTTCTTATGTTTGAGATGGCCAAAACGCTAGAGAACAATTTAGTAATGTTAATGAACCAGCTTGAACAAAATTAATGAATCAATTAATTGGATCAGACAATGAAAATAATAAAGCAAATAATGTTTTTGCTTCAGAAACTAATTTATTAAGTGCCAACTTAAAACAAAATTACTTAACAGGTTTTAACAACTTAGTTACTTCATTAGACAACATTTTTGGCAATGGTGGTAAATTAGCTGAAGAATTTAAAAAGTATGTTTATATCGATGCTAAGAAATACTACGACATTGCTAACGAATCAAGCGCTTTAACAAATTGATTTGGAAAAATTAGCAAAATAAATGTTGCTGAGACAGAATATGGCAATCGTCATAATTTTACAACAAATGCCAACCAAGAATTTGTTTTAACTAAACCTGATCAAAACGAAATTAATGGTTACTTATTGCAAATTTCTAATGCAGTTTATAAAGAATCTGCTAGTGCTGTTAAAGCGCAAATTAAATCCTTACAAAACTTATCAGATGCTCAAAAACAAACTTTTAAAGGCGAAATCGACAAATTAATTGATACAAATTTAGATACAAATAAATTAAATGTAGTTTATAAAAATGATAGTGATTTCACTAAAACATTAAACTTAGCTAAAGAACAAGATAGAATTAATGGAATGACTAAAGCATTAGCTTCTGATGAAAATAAATTTGGTTATGATCAAGCTAATAATCAAACAAAATCAAATACCTTGGTTAGAGATGCTCAATTAGTCAAATTCTATCCAATTGATACTTTAACAGACGCAATTGTGGAAATTAAAGCAATAGCTGAAAAAGAGCAATTAGATGATAGCGGTAGAGCAAAATTAAATTTTGTTGTAAAATCAACTAAAAACTTATATAACACAACTATTCAAAGTGATGAAACAACATCTAATTGAATTACTGGTTTTGCTGCTGATAGAGTTCAAGAAAAACAAAGAATCGATACTTTAAATGCTACATTTGCCCTTAAAACAGCTAAATCGGTATTGGCTCGTGAAATTACTAAAGAAAACTTTGCTCAATATATTGATGTAAATGGAATTAATGATAAAACCGATGAAATTGTTCTTAAAGACAATTCATTTGTTGTTGATGATAAGACTGGAACATTAACTTTTGATTATGTAATTAAGTCAAAAAGAATTAATGATATTGAAACTGAACAAAGACAAGCAACAGTAAACAACTTTAAAACAGAAGTTGAAAGATTAAATGAATTGGTTGCTAATATTAAAAAGAACACATTAACAGTTTCAAACAATTCAATTAGCAATCAAGCAAACAGGTTACCTTCTGAAATTCAAGATAATGAAATTGTTTTTGGTGCTTTAAACAATCAAAATGCATTAGTAAAAATAAACAATATTGCTAAAAATGACGAAAACGGCACAATTACAGTTGATTATGCACTTCAATCAAGTATTGCCAAATTAAATGACCAAGTTTCAAGCGATACAAATTCAATTGTTTTAAACGGCTTTTTAACTACTTTAGAAAAGAAAAGACGTGAAGTTTTAGCAAAAATCAACAATAGTCAATTATTGACCAAGCAAGAACAAGCATCATTCTCAAATGAAGCAAACGCACAAGAGCAAACAGTTCAAAAATTAAATCAATTAACAATTAAAGTTGAAAAATATGAAATTGCTAATAAGGTTGCTACAACGTATCTTAATTTAAATGACAATCAAGCTTACAGAATAGCTGATCAAATTAGAAATGCTACTGACAAACAAACTTCCGAGCAAATGTTTAATAATGCTAGTGTTTTAAATGACAAAATGGGCGCTTTGAGCACAACTGTTGTTGATCAATTAAAAGTTTTAACTAATAATGATTCATTAAATGACAATCAAAATAGTGATGAAAAAACTAATGTTATATATAAATTAGCAAGCGATGACTTAAAACAAGCTTATGATACTGCTTTGTCAGTTGCGCAAGCATTATTAAATAAAAAAACAGGCACAAACGGAGATCTTCAAAAAGTTGAAAAAACATTGAGTGATCTTCAAGCCACTTACAATGCTTTAAATGGTAATAACAAAGTTAGTGAATTAAACAATAAAATAGATCAATTAGGTAATTTAAGTGCTAATCAAAAAGCTAAAATTAAAGAATTAATTAACAACGCTTCTTCAGCTAAGCAAGCTGATAAAATTTACCAAGAAGCAGAAAAATTAAATGCCAATCTACAAGCTTTAATTGACAAAATAGCAGAAGCTAAAGCTAAACAAGCTAAAGATATTTATACGAATGATACAAAAGCTAAACAAACTGCGTTTGATAAGGCAATTAGCGCAGCAGAAAAAACCTTAAATAACTTTAAACAAGACAATTTTGCCAACATAGATAGTTTAGATAAATTAACGCAAATTAACACAAACGTTGTTAATGAAACAAAAAAATTAAATGATGAAATTGAAAAATTAGATGGCAAAAGACAAATTTTAAGAGATGAAATTAATAACTATGACAATAGTTTATTAATTGATAAACAAAGATTCTTAACACAAATTGAAACTTTGGATCAAAATAATCCAGACCAAAGCAAAGTTGATGAAATACTCAGCTCTGCTTTTGCCGGAGCTAAAGCAAAAGCTAATGAAATTGTAGCTGCTTTAGCAAACTTAAGCAATGATGAACAAACTAAATACAAACAACAACTGGATAATGCTCAAAAAGCAACAATTGCTTCACCAGATGCTAATTTATTAACTATTATTCAAGCTGCTCAGGCAGACAATAATGCTAAAGAACAAGCAATTAAACATATTAAACAATTAAATGATTTAAATCAAGCTCAAAAAGATGCATTAGTTACAGAAATTACCAATTCAAATGTTGATCAAATTGAAGCCATTAAAGAAAAAGCTAATAATTTAGATCAAGCAATGACAAATACTAAAGTAACCATTTTAAACGAACTAAAATCATTAACAGAAAATGCTAATTTAGAATTAAATGATGATGCTTATTCAGCAGACAAAACTTTAGATAACTATCAATTTGCTTCTCATGATGTTAAAGCTAATTACGATGCTGAATTAGCAAAAATTAAAGAATTATTAAGCCAAAACACAGATAAAGCAACAATTGATCAAGCATTAAAAGAATTAGAAAAAGCTTACAAGGCACTTGATGGCGAAGAAAACAAAAACAAAAAAGCTAAAGCAGTTGATAAACTTGATAATTTATCAGAAGATCAAAAAGATAACATTAAAGACTTATTAAATAATGCTACTGATGAAGAAGCTGCACAAAAAATCTTAGAAAAAGCTCAAAAATTAGACTTAGCTCTTGGTGACTTAGAAAAGCAAATTACTTCTACAGAAGCTAAAGTTGCAACAAGCATTTATACCAACGATACCCAAGATAGAAAAGAAGCTGTTGATCAAGTCTTGGAAAATGCTAAAGCTAAATTAACAGAATTAAAAGCTAAAGATTTAAGCAATGCAACTGTTGATTCATTAAATAATTTAGCTGGTGAAGCAAACCAAAATAAAGAAGCTTTAAAAACTGCTGATGAAGCACTGGATGGAAATAGAGAAGTATTAAGAAATGACATTAAGAATCATTTCCCAAGTCTGAACGAAAATCAAAAAGGCTTATTAAAAGCTGAAATTGAAAAATTACCAAAAGTTCCAACACAAGAACAAACACAAGCTATTTATGACAAGGCTCTTAAATATGCACAAACCAATGCCAAAGATGAATTAGCCAAACTGGATAATTTAACTAAAGCTGAAAAAGATACATATATTGCTAAAATTGATGCTACCACATTAGATAAGACAAAAGAAGATTTTGCTATTAATGTTAAAAATCTTTTAGATAAAGCCAAAGCTGATGAAACAGCTAAAGTCCAAGCTATTGAAACAATTAATAAATTAACTAACTTAAATCCAGCTCAAAAATCATCCTTAACTGAAAAAGTCAAAAATAACCAAGCAAGTGAAGCTAATAATATTGTTGAAAAGGCTAAAGCAATTGATAACAAAATGAAAGCTTACAAAGATATTGCTGAAGTTAATAAAACAAGTGTTGATTATGTTGAAGCTGATGAAGATCGTCAAGTTAAATACAATAATCAAGTAGCAATTAGAACTGAAGATTTAGGTGATAACGGAACTAATTTAAGTGTTGAGCAAATTGATGCTAAAATTACTGAACTAAATAATGCAATCAATGGCTTAAATGGTGATGAAAAAGTTGCTCAAGCTAAAGAAAATGCTATTGCTAAAATTAATGGTGAAAACCCAATTTACACTAACTTAACTGCTCAACAAAAAGATGAAGCCATTGGTAAAATCAATGAAAAAGATAGAGTTGCTGATGTAAATACCGTTGATGCAAATAATGCATTAGTTAATGGCACAATGGCTACACTTGATCAATACTTAAACAACGAAACTAAGATTAAAAACGATATTAATTACACAGGTTCAGAAGAAGATTTAAGAAAAGCATATGACGATTCTATTCAAGCCTTAAAAGACTATAAAACAGCTTTAAACGAACCAAGTGATAACACAAAAGACATCTTAAGCAATAACAAGATTCAAGAAAAAATCAATGCGGTTCATGAAGCAATTAATAACTTAAATGGTAAAGAACACATTAAAACAGTTAGAGCTGAAGAAATTGCTAAAATTAATGCTTTAGAAAACATTAATGATGCTCAAAAATCAGCTTTAATTGCTAAAGTTGATAAAGCTACAACTCCTGAAGATGTTAGAGCTGTAACTGAAGAAGCAACAGCATTAGATGAAAAAATGGCTGAGCTTAAACAAGCAGTTGCCGACAATCAAGACACTACTAATAGTGTTGATTACAAAAATGCAACTGAAGAAAAAATGCGTGAATTTGATAAAGCGTTTAATAATGCAAGCAATTTAGCTGATAAAGAAAATGGAAGCGCTGAATTAAGTATTGACAACATAGATTCATTAATTGAAAAATTAAATGTTGCTGCTCAAAACCTTGACGGTGATGAAAAAATCAATAACAAAAAAGATGAAGCAAAAAACTTAATTAATGGTCTTGAACATCTTAATGACGCTCAAAAAACAGCTTTAATTGAAGAAGTTGATAAAGCTAAATTGTTAGCTAATGTTGACAAAGTGGTTGATAAGGCTCAAACATTAAACGATGCTATGGGTCAATTAAAAGAAACAACTAAAGCAATTAATGATGAATTAACTCAACTAGATAATCCTAAATATGTCGCAGCTTCTCAAGAACCAAAAGCCAACTACGACGAAGCTAAAACCAAAGTTGATGAATTAATCAGTAAACAAGGTTCAAATGAAGACGTTGCTAAAGTATTAGAATTAGAAAAAGCTTTAATTGATACAAAAAATGCGCTTGACGGTGATAAAAACTTTGAATATGCTAAACAAAAAGCAATTGAAAAAGTTAATGGAAATAAAAACTTAACTCCTGCTGAAAAACAAGCTTTAATAGATCAAATTAAAGACTTAACTATTCCTTCTAATTCAGATAATGCTGATGAAGTTCAAAACTTCAAAGACAATTTAGATAAAATCGTTAATAAAACAAACTTAATTAATGATGTTAAAAACAATTCTGATTTAACACCTGAACAAAAAGCAGATTTAATTGACGATATTCAAAAAGCTAATGTTGATGATAAATTAAACAGTGAAGCTGACAAAAATTCATATGGTGATACATTAGACAACATTAAAGCTAAAGAAAAAGCTTATGAAAGAATTAACGCTACTGATGACTCTCAATTAAACGCTGAAGATAAAGCAAAATTAAGTGATAATATCAGTCAATTGGACCCTAGAGATAAAACATTTGCTGATCAATTAGCTAATGAAAGTCTTAAAGAAGATAAAATCAAAGAAATTAGAAATAATCCTAATTTAACTGATGATCAAAAATCACAATTAATTGATGAAGTTGCTAACTTAGACAATAAACAAGATAATTTAGAAAATCAAATTGCTAACATTGATCAAAAAGCTAAACTAATTGAAAAAATTCAAACTAATGAACACATTAGCGATGAAGACAAAAACAAATTAGTAAATGAAGTAATTAATGTACCTCATGATGACAGTAAATTAACTGATAAATTAAATAACATTGAATCTAAATTGAATTTAATTGATCAAATTAAACAAAACCCTAATTTAGATGAAAATACTAAAGAAGCTTTAATTGATCAAGTTCATAACTTAGCAAAAGATTCAGATAATTTTGCTACTGAAGCAAATAATATTTCAGCTAAAGTTAAAGCAATTGAACAAATTAAAGCAAATGATCAATTAACTGAACCAAACCAAGCAACATTAATTAATGAAATTATTGACTTAGATAACAATCGAACAAAATCAAGTCTTGATTATCAAATTAGTAATGTTGATAAAAAAGCCGAACTTTACGAACAAATTAACCAATCAGACTTGCCACAAGCTCAAAAAGACGCATTAATTGCTGAATTAGACCCAATTAATGCTAATAGTAAAAATGCTTCAGTAAGCTTTGACAACATCAAAGATCAATTAAATAAATTAAGCAAAATTAATAATGATCAAACTTTAAGTGACAATGATAAAGCTAAATTAGTTGAAGATGTTTTAGCTAACAATCCAACTGAACAAAACTACAATGAAATAGCTAGAAACATTGACAAAAAACAAGAAGCAATTGATCAAGTTAGACAAAATCCTAACTTAACACAAGAACAAAAAGATTCAATTTCTCAAAAAATTAGAGAATTAGATGAAACAAGCGAAGAATTTACTAATAAATTAGCCAATGAAAAAGCTAGATTAGACTTAATTGATCAATTACATCAAGAAGCTAAAGACAACAAAATTTCTGATGAAACCAGAGATAAATTAATTAGCGAAACACTGGATTTAGCTAATGATTCAAGCTTTGTAAATAACTTAAATAACATTAAAGCTAAAGACAAATTAATTCAACAAGTTAAAGCGAGCGACGTGCTTAATGACACAACCAAAGCAACATTAATCAATAACATTTTAGATAATAATGCTACAAGCACAGAATTTGATAATAAACATAATCAAATTACTCAATTATATGTTGATGCTGAAGAATTAGCTAAAGCTAAAAATGATTTAGTTGATTTAACCAAATCTAAGAAATTTGAAAAATTAACTAAAGCTAAACAAGATGCAATTAATAAAGCAATTGCTGATTCGGATGAAATTTTAAATAATCTTAACTCTTATAACAACGAAGATGTAGTTAAACAAACAACTATTGATAAAAAATTAAAACAAGCATCACGGATCTTAATCTGACCATACATTGTAGCTGTTTCAGCTGTAACTTGATTAATTGGTATGTTAATCTTTGTATTCGGTAGAAAGAAAAAATAAGAAGTTAATTAACAATTAACAAACAATCAAAATCAATCAGTACTAGATAAAAATAGTGCTGATTTTAAACTAGGACACGAAAATTGGACAAAAGTTTAATTTGTCATAACACCTCAAGATTCTTGAGGTGTTTTTCAATTCAGTACAGATTGAATTCTTTCAGTGTTATATCAAAATATAAAATTATTAATTAAATTTTTAAGTTCTTTAAATGTAATTTTTGATATGTCTATTAATTTTAAACATTCAGATTTCAAAATTGAAAAGAAATATTCAGCTTTCCTATTATCCAAAGAATTTCCAACCCTTCCCATTGAAACCACTCCATTGTTCTTTTGAATTGTTTCTACATAATTTTTTGAAGAATATTGAAATCCATGATCAGAATGTGCAATTCATTTTTGATTTAATTTTATTTTTGACATATGTTGCATAACCAGTTCAAGATCATTTTTTGTTGAAAGATTGTAATTAACAATATATTTACTTTTATGATCAATGGCAACTGACAAGAAAACAAAATTGTTTTCACAATCTTTTGGGGCTTGAATATATGTTACATCTGTTGCGATAATTTGATTTTTTTGACCTTTGTAATCTCGATTTACTAAATCAATAAATTTTACATTTGTATTTTTTTGTTCTCTGTCTTTTCTCTTTTTTCTAATTAAACAAAACAAATTTAATCTATTCATTATTCTACCAATAGTTCTATAATTAAGCGTTATTTGATATTGTCTTTTTATATAATTTTCAAGTCTTTTTCTTCCAAATAAACATTTATTTTGTTTAAATGATTTAATTACTAATTCATCATATTTATTATTAAATTTTAGATTTTTATTTTGTTTATTTTTTGTTTTTAAATTATGAATGGTTGATTTAGACTTGTTAAATGAAAGAGCCAATTTTCTTACAGAAATTGAAGACTTTTTTATCTTAGAAATATCAACTTCAATTCCATTTTTATCAAAAGAATCTTTGTAAATTTCCAAAAGTTCTATTAATTGTTCTTTTGGCATTTTCTCTCACTCTTTTTTAACAATTTCAATTGGGGTTATATTTTTCTTTTTTCGCCTTCCTACACCTTTACCTTTTTTAGAAGATTTGCCTGTTTGAGATTCTAAATTAGTCATACCTAAATTATATCTTTTGTAATTTCTAATAAAATATCTTTTCACTTCTATGAATTTTTTATCAAAAAAGCTAATTCCTCTGATTGAAAGAAACTTATTTTCAAAATCATTTTTTGCAATTAAACCTTTTTTATAATCATGATAAATTGAAAAAAGTTCAAGTCATTCATGCTGTTTAAGTTGTCTCATATATTCTCCTATACAAAAAACACGAAATATGGATTGTCCATATTTCGTGTCCCTGTTTAATTTTTTGTATTTTTTTAAAACCAAAAAATTGCACAAAAATCACTTAAAAATTTCATAAATGTGAAACCACCCTAAAAATATTGATGTGTTATTATGTCTAATTAACCCTTCTGTCCACTTTTGGTGTCCCTGTTTATTTCTTTTTGTTTAGAATTTTCACAAGAAGCAACAAATGCCACAGGAATTAATGCCATACCTGGAATTGATACAATTTTTCAAAAAAGTTTTAATTTTTTCATAATTTTTCCATAGGTATATAATATATATATATATATATATATATATATATATATAATCATGAGTTAAAAAGTGTTAAGAAATAAAGTCTATCAATGTCTTTTTAGAATTTGATACTACACATATGATAACTTAACTAACATAATAGTAACCGTCCGAAGTTCTTGAGCTCCTTGTTTTGTCGTCAGCAAACAGGAGCACAAGACGAGGACAGTAAGTCTTTCAGTAGTTAATTAGAATAAGTGTTGTTATTTATATTTTAAAAAGACATAAAACAACCAATAATCTTCTTACTATTATTTTAACAGAGAAAAACAAACTATATAGACACAATATTATGATTTTTAAAATATAAATATATACCTTATTACCTTATTTAATTTCTTCCTACAGTGGAAAAATTAAATAAGGTATATATAAGATATATACACTAATAACTAATATATAAAATATATTTTTAATGAATATATTTTATATATTAGTATATATACATAATATGTATTTAAAAACTATTTTAACATATTTTTAAATACATATTATGTTATTGCATATATAGTATATTTATATACTATATATGCTTACGTTCTTTTTATCAGTAGTCTTTGTGTAAGTTGATAGCATCAAAGCAATAAAAAAACAGCAATGTTAATTACTGTTTAAATCGCTCTTTTACTCTGACTATTTGAAAATTCTTTTAAGGAGTGAGAATCCCTTTATTCTTATTTGTGATAACCTAACTCAACAATTAAGTTCAAAAAATATAATATATTAATGTTCAATTTCTTTAAATTTAGAAAAGAATAATTAATGAAAAAAACTTTTCAATCCCTAGCAGCATCTATAACTATAATAAATTGATTTTGTATCAGCTTACTCTTCAAAATAAAAGAACTCCAAAAGTGAGTTTGCTTTAGCTTTTGTATTACATTTATCTCTACAAAGAAAGGTCACTTATGGCTGATTGGAGTTCAGTGATACTTAAGAAACGAAAGAGATTTTTTGTATGCTTGTTTTGTAAATTTGTCTCTGCTTAAATATCATTTATATTATACCATATATTTTATTTATTTTATAAATAAAATATATATTTTGTTGAATAAAAAAATATTTTGGAAAAAATAAAAAAATGCTGTTATAATATTAACAGCAGTTAAACAAAAGTCAGACCCTTGTTTAGCATACAGTTGAACTTATAACTTCTTTTAGTTATTTGTGTGATACATTCTTTAAGTATGTTAAAAAAGAGAAGTCAGAGATGCTTGTTTAATCTCTGACTTTATTTATTAACTTAACTGCTTCAAACTTTGAAAATAAAAAAAGAAAGGAAATCAACCTTTAATTCAGACCCTGTTGATTTCCTCAAGAATAGTATAGCATAAAAATCAACAGGGAAAAGTTTAAAGTTTGATTATTTGCACAATGAATTTAAAAGAATACTCAAAAATTTATGTTGATAATTTACATAACTCAAAAACAAGACAGACATATAAATATTTCTTTGATAACTTCTTTAAATGTTTCTCAACACCAGAACCATCAAATGAAGAACTTAAAACAGTAATAAAAGATTACAGAGATAGATTAAAACCTAGCTCACAACAAACATTCTTCTCAATGCTTAAATCATTAATAACAAAATACAACCAACTAGAACAAAAGTTTGTTTATGATGTTTCAATCATTCCAAATATCAAAACAGTTAAAGCAGCAACATATGTTCCAGATGTTGTTGAACTTTCTAAAATAAAGAAATATGCACTCAACTATGATAATTCAAAGGGTGTTGCTTCGTTTGTCTTATTTGCTATCGAAAACGGTGCTAGATTTAGTGAAATTTGTAATGTTTTAGCTAACAAAGACAACTTTGTATATATGGAAGAAATAGAAGTGTATTCATCATATACACAAGCTAACAAGAACAACAATTTTAGAGCTTACAACATCTCTAAAGAGTATTGACCTTTATATGAAGAATTCATTGATAATTCAAAATTCCCTAGAGATATGAATTATCAATTCACAAAGTTTATAGCTGAACTAAAAAGAGACTTACCAGAGTTTGCTGATAAACCAATTACAATTCATACATTCAGAAAAGCGTTTGTTACCAATCAATATAGAAACAATACAGATATTGTAAAAATTCAAAAATCAACAGGTCATAAAGACACAACAACATTAATAAATACATACATAATTCAAACACCTGAAGAGTTAGCAAAGATAGTTAAAGATGCTACTGACCCAGCAAGACTTAAACTCATTAATCAAGCTGAAATGATGAGAGAAATTGAACAACTTAGAGACTTTAAAGATATTGCTCTCATCAATGAAAAGAAACAATTAGCACTGTTAGAAGCTGAAAGATTAGAAAACCAAAAATTAGCAAAAGAAAATGAAAAATTAAGAAAACAAATTGAATTGCTTGAAAGAGGAAATAATGAAAACAATTAATCATTCACAAATATCAAGAATAATAGAAATCACTTCAAAACTTTTAACTTCAAAGGAATTTATAACTTGTCCTATTAAAGAAATAAACGACTTTGTAAGGGAACAAAACTATGTTTATGATAGTAAGTTCAAAAACTCTATTTCTGATGATTTTAACTCATATATTTGCAAGATAGAAGAAGACGGGACAGTCTTTCATTCATACCTTAAAGTTTTAAAGTTATGAACCAATAAAGTATGTTCTAACTTAACTGAATCAGAAGCTGTTGAATTACTTAAAAAAATAAAAGCATTCAAAGAATATAAAGGGGACAAATAATGAAGAAAACAAAAATACCATCTGAACTTTTGTTATTCACAGAACCAAAAGAAAGAAAATGAGAAAAGCTTAAAAGATACTTCAGAGAATGAAGAGATTTCAGAAAACAAAAACAAAGCTATGAGAATGTTATTTCATTAATTACCATACTTGCAAATAAAGAATCTTTGAAGTTAATGGTTCAAATGTCTTTTGCTGATAAAATGTTCTGAACATATAAGAAGTTTTCTGTAATTTCCTTTATTTCGAAATTAGAAGTATTTTGAAGTGTTGAAGAAGAATTTTTAGACTTCTTGAAGAGACAATTATATGATTATATTGATAGACAAAATCAAAACGATGCAAATAACTTTAATGATGTTTTTGAAGGTATTTATGAGATAGTTCATAGAACAACGACATATTATCTAAAAACGCATTACTCAGACAAATATCAAAGGGATAAGTTTTTAAAATAATTATGATTAAAGAAAAAATCAAACTTCCAAACTTCGGAGAGCTTGGAATAGATATAAAAGAATATCTCTGAAAAAACCTTCCTTCTTCATTTAGTGAATTTGATTCGAAGTTTTCACAAACATTTAAAACTTATATGATAAAGTGAATGCATACAAAAGAAATCGACCTTGACTTATACCCACAATATAAACATATTTTAATGTATATGACTTTTATAAACTTCAGAAAAGAACTACAGCTTGCTAATTTACTTAATAAAGCAAACTTCAAAATCAAAGCAACTTCTTCTTTTGTTGATATGAAATACAAAGTTGATTTATATGGAACCAACCCAAATAATGAACTTATATTTATACAAGTTAAACCACACGATAATCATAATAATGAATATGATTTGACTAACTTGTTAGAATATTCAAAAAAGCACTCTGCTACTCCTTACATCGCTTTCAAACAGAACCAACAATGAAAGATTAAGAAGCTCAATACAAACAAAAAAACAGCTTAAACTGCTGTTTTTTCTTTGTCCTTGGTCTTAATAATCTCTTTAAGTCTTTCGAGCTCTTCTTGCTCTAAAGGGACATTCTCTAGCACTGTAATAGCAGCATCTATTGAATGAACTTTCATTCACTTAAAGAAATCTAAAACCTTTTTAAAAAATTGTCTTATCTTGTCCATTTTAATTTTCTCCATCAATAATTTGTTTAACTATCTTTTTCACATCATTAGATACACCATTGTTTTCAACATATACCTTAAAAGCAGCATTATATCTATCTTGTGAAAGTTCAATGTTTCTTAATCTTTTGTTAATATCATCTATTTTCTTTGTTTGCTGTTCTATTAGATGAATCAATGCATTCACTTCATCTCCTTGTTTTGTGTTTGTTATATTAATGTGATTAGCAGACTTATTTACATTGTTTGGCTGCTTGTTTTGTTTGTATTTAGTTATTAATCAATAAACAACATACATCAAAGCAATAACAGTAACAGAACCACCTGCTCCTGCTATTGCTGTAATTACATTTTCACTCATTTTTTACCTTGAACTATTCTTAAAGCGTGCTACTAATATAGCATATTCATTTGGAGATATGGGGTCTCTATGGTTAGATGCTCTATCTCATATTGTTAATTGTGTGTCTGTTGATTTTGTATATTTGATAACAACATTGATTGCAATTTTCTCAACTGCTTCTCTGTAAATGTATGGTGTTTTTTGTCCTGCTTTGAACTTAAGTTCATTATTCTCAACATAGAAGTAATCTCCTTGTGCTCCTATAGCTGCATGTGATATTTGTAAGATTGGAAATTGCTTTCTATTTTGTGGTTCATCAGTTGATGAATAAGCAGAAAAACTCCCCTCAATATTCACTAAGTCTTTAACCCCTGCTATTAATGTTGAAGGTGTGTCGTTACTTCATTCAGTTTCATATTTAACTAATTTCTTATATATAGGGAAACCGTCTAGATATTCCCCTGTGAATTGCTCCTGTTCAGTTGTGTTAATAGCTCAAGCTAGTGTTGTTCCCATCTCGTCAACTGTTTCTCCTAAATCCGCAATATCACTATTTCAGGGTTGTGAATCTAACTCTTCCCTCATTACTTTAACCAGTTGATAAAGATATTTGGTAGCTTCACCGTTTGATTTTGTCTTTTCAAGCTCTTCGATGTTTTGAACTAGCTCTTTAAACTTTTGTTCAGCTTGTTTAAGAAATCCTAGTTCTGGTTCTCCTTCAGCAGCATCATCACTTCCGAATAAGCTGTCGTACACTTCTTTAACTTTCAAGTCAACGTTATCTTTTCAAAGCGTTAAAGTAGGATATACTGAATTTCATTTCTCTTCATCTGCTGCTCTTACTTCATTGATGCTTTGAAGTGTGTTAGTGTATTGCTCTTCATAGTTTCTTTTAAATGTTGAAAAAGCTTCAATCTCTTGATTTAGAGCATTCTCTAACCTAGTTCTTTCAGCTTCTAGTTGCTCAATTTTGTTAATGTTATCTAAAATTTGATTTGCTTGGACTTTGTCCATTTGAATATTTTTTCTAATCTCTGCTCATTCAATTGATGATGGTATTCTTTCAGCTGATAACTTAAGGTTTTTAATGTCTGTGTCTATTTGTTCTGTCTTTGTTTCAACTGTCTTTTTAAATCCTTTAATATCTTCATTTACCTTATCAAAATCAGTTGTTGAAACAAAACCTGATAGCTTGTCTAAACCTTTAACAATTTCAACCCCTAAACTATCTCATTCACCATCATAAAGCAATTTAGCAGCAATCGGGTTCAAATGTTGTTCAGCAAATACAAACTCTCTTTGTGTTCCTAATACTTGAGCAGAACCTCCTAAAAGTGTAAGTCTTGAATTAACTTCAGGAATAGCATTATTTGTATATCTATTATTTACTTCGTGGAACATTGATTTTTTAAGTAATTGATATCTATCATCTCCAATAGCGTTTTTGAACTGTTCCACATTGTAATCAACTTTTTTAGCAACCAGTGATACAACACTGTTTATTAAAGCATTAACAGAGTTATAAACGCTGTAAATTACTCTGTTATATATTTCTTCATCTGATAACTCACTCATTAAATTAGAGAGCTTTTTTGGTGTCTTGAAAGGGACTAGCATATTGAATTCAGAGCTTTTAAACTCTTCAAATGATAGACCCATATTTTTGATAAATAAAACTTCTTGTCTGTCCATCTTATTTTGTCCTTTTTATTCTCTTTGCTTGTTTTGTAAATGTTCGTGATTCATTACCGTAAATGTAAGGTGTGAATTTAAGTACTTTTTTACCTTTAGCATTTGTAGTTTGATAAGCAAATAGTTGTGTTTTGTTTGTTCTGTGTTTTTTAACATATTTATCATATTGGTTTGTTTGAAATAATGTTTCATCTAAAGCATCAGCTGTAGCATAATGCTCAGCTAATCTGAATCTCTTAAGGAAATCTCTTTGAACTAACTTATCAACTTCGAACTCTGTTGATGTGTCTATTCTTATTCTTCCCATATCTCAACCTCAAGCTCAATTGTCCAAATAATATTGTCCTTTTGATGGAGCTTTTAAGAAGTTAAACATTTCTTGGTAAGACATAGTGAATTGTAAAGGTCTTTTTCCTTTTGGAGAGTTCTTTGATTTAGTCGCATCTCTCTTAAAGTATAAGAAGAATGAAACATCATTGCTTTGGTCTCAATATCTTTCATCATAAAGTCGTATTCCACTAATTCACGAACTATTAAAATAGAATTGTCCTTTATTTGCTAATCTATTTGCTCTGATATATTTGTTTGCTGTTTTTGGACTAATTACCTTCTTTTTAATGATTTGATTTTGTAATTGCTTTTTATAATAAGCAGCTTGTAATCTAACCATTTTGTCTTTAATATTCTTTTTAACTAATTGTTGTGCTTTTGTTGATAATTTAGTCACTAAACTAAAAGGGTTCTTTACAATTGAGAAAAACTCTTTTCCTGTTTGAATTGCTTTGCTTATTGTTTTAGCATTTACAAACTTTCTAATTGTGGTGCTTTTAATTAGTTTGTATTTATCAACATACTTAAAAGCAGTCTTTGTAATTGTTTCAATCTTTTGTGTTAGTCCTTGTTTAATAAATGAAACAGCTTTTTTTGCTGCTTGAATACCTTTAGCAATACCCTTTCCAAATTTAGTTACTTTTTTAATATATGAAAGTCCTTTTGCTAAACCAAAGGTTGCTGTTTCAATAGCAGTTGATATAGCAACAGAAGCTCAATCAACTGCTCCATTATTCTCAACCAATGAAACAATTACATTCTTTACAAATCTTGCTCCTATCTTGATAAGTTGTAAAGGAATAGCACCAATTGGTAATACCACACTTAAAGCATCAATTGCTACCTCTAAAACAACGTCTATAAAAAAAGATGAAACAGCTTTGAATATTTTGCTTCAAATTGTTTCATCTTTTTTCTCCTTGTCTTCTCTGATAGCTCTTAAATAAGATAATCTCTCTTGTGTTGATTGATACTTAATTTGAGGTTCCTTGAAAACTAAAAGCATAACTGTCTAATCTCTTGTAGCTGGTTCAGTGATGAATTTGTCTTCATTTTGTTTAGATTTAGCGCTTGAAGCAATACCATAAACTAACCCAGTGTATAAAACACCTAAAGCATTAGCAATTTCAGCTCTTACAACAATATCAGCTGAAGCATTATCAATTGGTCCCATATACATTTTGATAGCATTTACCGCTCTTAAACCAACGAATGTTGGAGCAACCAACACATCTAATTGGTTAAGAAAAGGGTTAGAAACAACTTTGTAACCGCCGATATAACCAATTGAGTATTGACCACCATCAAATGTTTCTTTTGCTCTGTCTCCAACAACTCCAGCATCAGCTAAATAGTCAAATGCTACAGGGTGAATTGATACTAAAATATCATCTGGTGCAATTTGGTCAATTCCTTGTTCTGGTGAATATGTTAATGTAAGTTTTGTTGCTAACTTAACAATTTCTTTTTTATATTCAGCAGGTGTTTTTGTTTCGAAATCAATAACTGAAACTTTGCTGTTTTCAATAGCTCTATTTTCTAAAAGGTTGAATCCTGTTCTTTCTGTTAATCTAACGAAGTCTTGAGACATCTTTGAAAGCTTAATTGAAGCAATATCAATTGGTAGCAATTCTTTTTCTTGAGCTGTAAGTCCTTCATAAGCAACTAAAGGTTCATTTCAGCTTACTGAAACTTGTTTTCCTAATCTGAATTTATCAGGTGCTCCTGCTCCAATTCCTTCTGCTCTATTTTTGAAAACAGTTGAAGGGTTTAACATAACAGAAATGCTTCTTTGTGAAACTTCTAAAACTGTGTTCCCTTGTGCGTATTTTGAAAAAAGTGATCTGTCTTTATAGTAATCAACTAATTGTGTCGCTGTGATTTGTGAAAGTGTAATTGGTGAGTTTGAGTTTGATGCATCTACTAAACTCTTTTCACTTGTTAAAATTGATTTAATTTGTGTATTTAACATGTTTATCTCCTTTAATCTATGATTATTCCATTACCTCAATACTTAGCTTTGAACTCTTGTTGCGGTTCTTTGCTTTGTGTTGGTTCTGGTGTTTCTTCTTTAACTTCTCAACCTAATTCAGAAGCTTGTTTTAATATTGAAGTTTTTAAATTAGTAAAATCTAAATTATTGAGCTCAATCTTTTCTTTGTTAACTTTTCCTTTAAAGTTCATTGTATCAATGGTATTATCAACAATTAACTTAATATTTTCTTTTGCTAATTTATTCTCTTCAAAAAGTTTTGAATAGAGTTCTTTTGTTGTTTCAAATTCAGAGAGAGTTGATTTTAGAGTTTCAATCTCTTGTTCTTTATTTGATAACTTTGTTTTAATATAGTTCTCTAATTCTTCTTTTGTTTCAAAAATAGCATATGTATCTAAAGCATTAAGAATTTGAGTTCTTTTAGCATCTTCAGATAAACCTAATTTTTGAAAAGTTTCTTGGTCAGAAAGACCTAATTTTTGTGAAATCTTCTTGATAATTTCCATAATGTTCTGTCTTTATAAGGCCGCAGTTCCTTGTCCTTTCTTATCAGAAAATAATTTTGTTATATGGTTTGTTATTGATTGGAATTTCCATATCATTAACCATAATTCAATCTAGTCATAATGCTCTAATTTCAATGCATCTAACAGTATCATTATTCTCTTTATGAATAACAATACTGTTATGGTCTTGAAAGTCATCATCAACTAGACCTACTGACTTAACAAACTCATCAGGTGAGTTAAATATTGTATTGTTAAGTGTTTCATAGAATTGGTGTGGTTTAATTGCTTTTGGTTTGTTTGAGAAAACAAATTGTGCTAGACCAATTGTTGAATCTTTTGGTCTATCAGCTCAACCTGGAGTTGGACTTATTTCATTTCCGTTTTTATCAAACAATGGAAGATATTTATCAGGGTACTTATCTAATTCAGGAAGTATCACATCTGCTTCTTTTAATCATTTATTAATATAATTTTTTCTAGCACTTCCAAGTGAAGAAGTGTAAGCAACTCCCCCGTGACCACCGTGTGCTTGAATAACATCAGACCTTATCCATTTAGATGCTAACTTATAATCTATAAGTTCGTACTCATCACTAATATGATAATGATATCTTGCTTGACTTTCAAATTCCTTAATTCCTTTTATAAGGTTTTTATATCAGTTATATCTTTCACCATAAATTAAATCGGTATTTACTGATATAAAGCTGTTTGAATATCTTTCAAAGTCATAAAAATGATAAATTGACTCTCCACCATATTGAGGGTTATCATTTATAAATTTTGAAATAACAGTTGGTGGAATATAAAATCTCTCTGAAGGATAATTATTACTTTCACCAATTACAACATTCATCACTCTATAAGGAACAATTACTGACCTTGTGCTTGCTCCTATATTTTGGTCAATAGCAGCACTATATTCAACTAGTTTCTTAAACCCTGATGGTTTTAAAAATAAGTAAAAAGGTCAGTTATAGTTATAAGACTTATCATTAAATTCAACTGGTGTTGATGAATAATCGATCTCTGTTAATGATTCACCTAAAATTGGAAGTTGAACATTTGAACCATTGAACATAAAAGTGTTGTTATTCAAAAATGTGTTTTTTATCCTTGATAAGATGTCTCCATTATTATCAACATCATATAAGTAAGAAAATCATTTATATTCTCCATTGTTGTATCAAGAGATTAAAGGAGAATAAAGGAAGTTTTCATCATTCAGACCACCTTTTCAAGCATATGTTGTTATAAGCATATTTGAGAAAGCTAGAATATAGTTTTTTAATATATTTGTCTTTTCAAACTCACCAGATACAAAATATTGATTTAACTTTGTTTTAATTGCATTATCTGTTCAATTCTTTAAGTCTGATATCTTCCCGTTTTTTTCTTCAAACTTCTTAATAGCTTCTTCATTAAGTCCTTTATAACCTGACTTCACTGTATTAGTTACACTTATTAATTCTTTTAAGAAAATTAAAAACTCATTTTGTGGTATTGTGTTTTGGTTTTTCAGATATTCATTTAATAAATAAAAATTGTTATTTGCTAAACTTCAGAAGTTCAATGAATATCTATTTTTAAACACATTAAAAGGGTTGATTGTAAGCATATATGGAGCTTGAGACCTGTTGTCCATTTTAATCAATCTATCTTTATCATTTAAGAAGTTAATAGAGTTGATTAAAGCTCCCTTATTCATCTTTAAGACAAAGTTATCAGTTGTTAAATCAACAGGGTTGTTTTTCCTAATAACAAAGTCAATATTATGAAGTTCTTTGTAATAGTCTAATTGTGTAAGTGTTATATCAGCATATGCTTCTAATACATCGTTGAGTTCCATATTATCAATTTTGTTTTCGATAATATAGAACTCATTGAATTGAGTCACATAAGGACTATCAAATGTGAAAAGATAAAAGATGTTTTTAGATGGTTCAACCTCTAAATAGTTATATAAATCACTATCTCCTGTGATTGTGTAAGAGTTAAACAATTCATTGCTAACATTACCATCATCTAATAAGGTGTTTGATAGTTTTGTATGGTTTAACTTGATAACATCAAACTCTTCAGGTTCTGATAAGTTAATAACATTGATACTATGTTTGATGAAGCTTAAAGGTTTATTTGATTCAATCTTATAAACAAAAAGCTTTGAAGTGTTATTGTTGAAGTTCATCGTTTACCTCATTTGTTTTTGTTTGTCGAATGTCTTGGTTTCTATTTAATAGAACCCCATTTTGGTCAGTTGATAATATTTTTGCTTGTTGTTCTAAATATTTTGAAGAGCTAGTTGTTATAACATTGATATCTTGTAAATAATCCAATCCTAACACTCTCAACACTAATCTAGCAAACTTCTCATAATATATCTCTCTTAAGTTTGCTTTACCTTCAATATAGTGATTATATGAACTGTTTAATTGTTGTGCTTCCACTGAATGAATGTTGTGAGTTCCACCATCAGTTGAATCTTTTTTGAAGATTAAAGCTTGTTTGATTCAATACATAATGCTTTCAATTGATTGAATTGTTGAAAGCGCTGTGCTTTGTGATTGCGCTATTTCGAAAGGTTTAACCATTTGGTCACTATAAGGTGCTATTGAGTGTGTTTGAATGATTCTATCTTTTCCTAATGAGAACAATGATTTAGACACACTGTTAGATTTAGAGTTTCCTAAATCTCAATTGATTAAAGGAATTGGAGCAGATAAGAAACTATCAAAATATAAAGCACTCAACTTAATGTCTAACAGAGCAAAAAGTTCTTGGTCTATTAAGTCCATCTCTGCTTGTCCTGTTGAATTGTTTTTGAAGATAACAAAAGGAATAAAGTTATCTTTGAATATTTCTTGTTTGTATCTTTTACCTAATAAGCTTGAAAGCGGTTGTCTCTTTCCGTTCTTATCAATAATTGACTTTTCAACATAACCCTTATTATTTAATAAATCATATGTTGTAAATGTGTTATATTCATCAACACCGTTTGATAACTTACCTGTGTTAATTTGTAAATAAACTAACTCATTATCATCATTAGTTTCATAATCGACAACTTGAGCTAAAACTACCTTTTTATTGTTTTGAATTCCTAAAGCTCAAATTCCTTTTGTGAATAAGAACTTTTCTAGTTGTTGAATAATTGAAAGAAAATCATTTCTCTTTAAGAAAGCATCAAACTCTTCTTTCCCATTAGCAAACTCAAAAGTTGGAAGTTCAGTTGCTAACTCTGAAACTTGAAGTAATGCTCCTTGCTTTTCAAAAAAACTTCTTGAGTTGATTTTGAATTCATTATCAATCTCTGTTGGAATAATGGAGTTATTTATGACCATAGCTCCTTTTTTGAAAATTGCTTCATTATCTAACGCCATAATTCTCTCCTTGCTGTGCTAAATTTCAAAGCACTTTCTGCTTTTTGTATGTTAAGCTGTTAGACATTTCAAAAGCATTTATTAAGTCATATATCTCTGGAAAAACAGTTTCATCTCTTTTCTTTTCTCCAGGTTCAACATATTGCTTTGATAAGTTCTCTAATAGCTTTGTTGTATCATTTGTATTTAAGATATACACCATATTATTTCCAAAGATTCACTCTGTTCATCTTTGTCTGCTTTCGATACCAAACTTTTCAGTTCTTGTATCTTTTCTGTTCGCTAATCTTGAATATATTTTGAAATCTGGGAACTTGCTAGCTAATTGCTGGAGTTCCAGATTTACATAATCGCTTACATGGTCATTATCTGTTAAGATAACATTCTCAAATTTGTTTAAGTTAAAAAATTCATTTGTATGATAAGAATTTTTTAACTCTTCAAATATTCAAATATTGCTTTTAATAATCAAATCAATTAATAACTTATTAACTTCAACTCTTGTTGGTCTATGTTTGAAGAACCTTTTAAGGTCTTCTATAGCATCTAATATTACAATCTTTCCATCATCTAAAAGCAGCGTTCTACATCAAGAAGCATTATCGCTCTTCCCGGGGTCGTATCCATCAAAAACACCTAAAACTTTTCCTGCTCTTATAAACTCTGATACTTGCTCTTTTGTAATGAATTCAATATTGCTATTAAAGTTGTTGTTATCATAGATTAAACTTTTAAGATAGAAAGCACTTTGTTTATCTTCATTAACAAAAGCAAAACCTGCTACAGTAATAACTCACAATCTGAAGTTAGTTGATTTTAAAAGTTCAAATTGTTTTTTTTGTATTTCGCTCATTTCACTATTTGGAGTGAATAGTTTTGAATACATAATTACATTAATGCCTAAACCTTCAGAGAATGTTGGGGATGTTTCATAAATAAACTTATCTTTAACTAATCTATCTAACACTTGAATGTTAGTTGTTCCATTGTGTGAAATTAATGGAATGACTTTATTGTGATAATCAGTTATTAAAAAGTGCTCTGTTGTAAAAATGTTATAAAAGAACTTAACTTTTAATTTTGTATCTTGTGGTGCTTTAGTTCTCAAAACAGTGTTTTGAATTAATAAAGGTATGTTCTCCTTTTGGTTTTGGTATAAGTCCCTTAATTGACCGGGTGTATAGTTTGTGTTTTCAGGGTCTTCAATTGGTTCATCAATAACCAACTCTCCAAAATAATAATCTGCTTTTGGTAATGTGATACCTTGGAATGCTTGAATCTTTTCAAAGTTTTGAAACAATATTTTTCTACATGTTTTGGTATCAGTCCCATCACTTCAGTAGATAGCATCCTGTGTAAAGACTAAATATCTCTTGATATTGATTTTGTGTTTTGTTTCTAAAAAGTCTGCTGCTTTTTGAAACATTGGTATCAATGTATTCTTAATATGGTTGTATTGATTTCTACATCACACAGAGTTAAAGTTGGTTTCATTAGCTAATCTATAAAGTGTGATAATAGCACCATTGAAAGACTTCGAAACCCCTTTTGCTCCACTCTGAATTTCAAAGAATTCAGAGCTTTCAAAAGCATCAAAAGCAGGGTTATCTGGAAGGTCTGTATAGTGTAATATCTCCTTTAATTTTTCGAGTGGGAACAACGACATATTAACTTCCTACTTTTCTTCTACGAATTCAAAATTTGATTCGTGTTTTGGTTTTGTCTCTGTTGGTTTTTCTTGTGGTTCTTCAACCATCGAAAGTTCTTCATAGCTTCCATACACTTGATAATAAGTTGTCTTTTCATCTTTTGATAAGTTCTTTTGGACTAAAGGGACAAACTTTACAAATGCTCTTGAACCTTTTTTGTTTAGATAAGGTGATTCATATATTGGTGGAACTGCTCCATCCATCATAGCAGGGTGTCTTACTTTTAAGGTTTTGATTAATGTTAAAAATTTCTTTTGATTGTCTTTTAATGGAATAGCAGCTTTGCAATATACAAAGTTTTTCTCTGTTCTAATTTCATCAGTTAATAATTCGACTGAAGCATTTACAAAAATAAATGTTCCTTGCACTGCTTTATAAGCGTCTGCTATATGGTAAGCAATTACCTCTGATACGTATTTGTTAAGTATCTGATAGTGATAAATTAGATACATAAATGTATTAAATATATGATTGGTGTGTTCATTATTGAAATCATTTGCTAACACACTTCCATAGAAATTTAAGAAGTGTCCCACTTGAATTTCTTTAGATGCTTGTTCTGCTTGCTTTCCTGTGAATTTTAATTTAGCTGAAGCAGGTGTTGGTCTGTAATTCTCTGAATGGAATTTATCAGCATAAAGAACATCAACATATAATTCTTTAACTTCAAAACCACTTTGTGTTGTTTTTGTAATTAATTGACTTACTTCTTTAACATAGACTACACCTTCACAATATGAGAAACCTTTGTGAAAGGTGTAGTTGATTGTTTTATTGTTTTCCATTTTCTCTTTCCTTTCTTTGTTTCTCTAGATTTCTAAAAGCACTAACAATTCAAGATTGATTTTCTTGTGTTAATTCAATCATTAAAGCTAAAGGTTGAATGAATACAATTTCTTGTTCTTTTCCTATACATCCATTCCTGTTTTTAGCAATTGATAAATTAACCATTGAATAATTGTTTCTCTCTTTATTCTCTTCAATGTCTCTCTCATATAGGAACAACACAATATCAGCATCTTGTTCTATACTTCCACTGTCTCTTAAATCAGTAAGAACAGGTGGTTCTGCTTTTAACTTTTCAACTGGTGTAGGTTGCTGTCCTTTTTCATTTGCTTTTTTTGTTGTTTTTGGTTTTCTTTGTTGTGAAGTTGTTCAGTCTCTGCTCATTTGAGAAAGAGCAACGACAGGAATGGATGTATCTAAAGCTAGCTTTTTTAATATTCTTGATATATATGAAGTTTGTTCATACTTACTAGAGAAATGTTTAGCTGTTGAAAGTATTTGTATATGGTCTATGAAAACAGCTCTAACTTTCTTTTGTGTTCTTTGTTCAAAAAATACAATTAAGTTTTTAATGTGTTCTGCTCTTATATCAGGGTCATCTACAAAATAACATTTTGAGTTTTCAATCACTCTATCAAAACCCATCTTATTGAAAGCTTTTAAATCTTCAACTATATTTAAAGACTCATAAAAGTTTTTTAATTCATAAAACGTATTCATAGAAAAAAGCTTTTGTGTAATCTCTGAAGCAGTTTGTTCTAATGAGATGAACAAGACACACTCGTCTTTATCTAATGAACTATTGAGTTCATTTATCAAGTTAATTAAAAAGGTTGTTTTTCCTGTACCAGGTCTTCCCCCTAAAACAATAAACTGTGAAGGCCTTAACCCCTGAAGTTCATTGTCTATAAACTTAAACCCTGTCCCTTTTAAAGTCATTTGATTCAAGTTTGGTTTTTCCATTCATTCAGTTATTACTGAACCTACACCTTTGATTTTGATATTTTCAAAGTTTTGCATACAAAAAAATCTCCTTCAATTTTGAAAGAGATTATTGGTTGAAATTTTGCGTTGTGATTAAATGAACATAGACCCTATTTTTTTTCTTAGCACCCACCACTTGCTTGTGATATCAGCAACTCAAAATTATATATATATATATATATATATATAGGAAAGGTGTGTTATTGAAATGAAGAAAAGTAGAAAAATTTTTCTTTCTTTTGGTGCGATAATAGCATCATCTTTAGTTTCGATTTCAGCTATTACTGTTGCCAATCAAGAAAATTGAAATGATTCTCAGAAAGCAGCAGCTCAAGAACTCAAAGCTTTTATTGAAAAACAAAAAAAGGGTGATACAAGTAGTTGAACTGAAATTCAAAAATGAATTGTCAATTTACATATGCCAGGTGAATACAAAACTTCAAGAAAATATAATGAAATAATAGATTTTGCAATTGATGAAAATAAATTGCAATCAGTTTATGATTTCTTTATTCAATTACCAAGTTTTAATCAAATTAATAATGAAAACTCTAAAAATGTGTGAATTCAAGAAATTAAAAATTGATTTTTTGAAAGATTTAATTCATATAATGGTGCTTACTCCAAAAACAAAACAAGTTCAATAGAATGAAGATATATGCCTGAAGAAGCCATTACTGATGAAGATCACGCAGCTGAAAATGCAATTGATGTATTTGATCAAAAAATAAAAGATTTAACAACTTTTAAAACACTTAGTGAATATTGAGGAAGATTTAATACTTTTGAAGAATTTGAAACTTGTGTTTTAAATGAACTTAAAGAAGAGTTAAAAAAAGAAGTTTACAACGCTCCTAGAGCATATTATGATAATTTTGTAACTATTGTAAAAAATGCAACTGTTAATTCAAGTGATCCAGATAATTTAAATAGAAATATTCCACAGGATTTAAGCAATACATTGTTGAATTGATTAAAAAATAGCAATAACTTCAATGCTAATGAAAAAGCAAGAGGTGGAACTTATGATAAAGCCTTGGACTTATTAGGGGATAATGGATTAATTGGGATAAATAACAAAATTGCTCAAATTAGAGAAAAATTGGCTACTTATCAAGAGAAAAAATCTTCTTTTGATTATAAATTTGAACCTGAAGATCCTGATAAAGCAGGTTTTGATAGTGAAAAAGAAAAATTAACAACTCAATTACAAGAATTACAAAACAAGTTAAATGGATTAAATACAGCTATTGATGGAAGTATTGAAAGTGCTGGTTGAAGTAGTAGAAAGAAACAAAAAATATTAAATTTAACTACTACTAATCAAGAGTTAACAACAGGTTTAAGCACTTATGTTGCTGCTGAAGAAAAATTAGAAGGTTTATTAAAATATAAAGAAAAAGTTGCAGAATTAGAAAAAATACTTTCAGATTCTTCTTTATCTGATGAGCAGAAAAAACGCTATACTGACAAAATCGATAGTTTGGGCAAAGATGCAGATAATTATTCTAAATTGGTAGAACTTGGAAATGAGATCAAAAATTCAGTTGAAGCGGATTCAAATGTAGAAAAAATCTTAAATAAATTTAGTTTATGAACTAATGAACAACAAAAAGATCCTTATCGTGAGCAAATTAAAAACGTTTATAAAGATTCAAATTTGGACGATCAAGCAAAAGATACAAAAATTAAAGAAATTGAAAAAGAAATTTTTAGCAAAATGAAAGAAAATGCTAATAATTTAATTAATCAAACTTCTTTAGAAGACACAGAAAAAGATAAATATAAAAATTTAATTAGTTCTGAAACTATAAATGAAAATAATAGTCCATATGATTTTCCTCTACTTAAAACAATCACAAAGGCTAAAATAGATAGTTTAGATAGTTTAAATCCAGCACAAAAAGAATATTTCAAAAATAAAATTAATGATCAAAATATTAATGATGCTACAAAAGTAAATGCAATTTTAACTGAATCAGAAACAGTAAATCAAAAAATGAATGATTATAAAAATACATTCAAGGATGATACTAGCAGAGATGAAGACAATGTAGCAACAATTAAGAAAAGCACTGATTATACTGAAGCAGATAATGATGAAAAAACTGCTTTTGATAATGCTTTAGATCAAAGAAGCACTGATTTATCAAGTTCAACTGATAATTTAACAATTGAACAAATTGATCAAAAAATTACAGCCTTAAAACAAACGAAAGAAGATTTAAATGGTGATGAAAATCTAACAGAAGCCAAACAACAAGCAAAAAATAAATTAGATACTTCTTATACATATCTAAATGATGCGCAAAAAACAGATGCAATTAATAAAATTAACGCATTAGCAACTGTAAATGGTGTTAATAATCAAGATGCTGAAAATAAAAAACTTGACGGTGCTATGAAAAGTTATGGTCAAAGTGCAGCTAACATTGAATCAATTAGAACAACTACCGATTATACTCAAGCAGATAATCAAAATACTTTAGAAAATTTAATTACTGCTAAAGAAAATGACATTAATAAAACAAGTGGACCTAATTTAACTTTAGAACAAGTAAAAGAAAAAACTACAGCACTTAATAATGCTGTTACTGCTTTAAACGGTGAAGAGAGATTAAAAACAGCTAAAGAAGAAGCGATTAGAAAAATTAATTCTGATTATTCATATTTAACACAAAAACAAAAAG